>DRLW01000572.1 GCA_011375275.1 Bacteroidota bacterium | reverse complement strand
CTGCGGCCATATTCGCTCGGGCGCCGTGTACCGACTATAGCCAGCGAAAAAGCCGTTTTCCAGTCCGTTTTTCCTTTCATGAACAGGCAGACCGGTGCATCTGCAAGGCGCCGCAGCAACTCCGGATACTCACGGTGCCACGGTGTCAGCAAAACAGCACTTTCCGATCCGAGCTTTTCAATCTGCTCACTCCCGAAACGGGAACTACCACATTCGAGAATGGCACTGGCTGTTTCTGGCGTGATCCCTGCTAATTTACTCAGCTCAGCCACGCTGCCTCCGAGAATAGCAGAGGGCTGATGGAAGCGATTGATCAGCGCTCGTAACCTCGCCGGCCCGATACCATCGACGCGTAAAAGATTGAGGAGTAATTTTTGTTCTTCGAGGGATTCCTCCCACCCCATCTGGCTATCCCCTGTATGTTCCCGCTCTACTGCTCCGTGCTTTCCGCAGCTTGCCGAACTTCCTCAAGCATGGTCCAGAGTCTTTCTTTCAACTCCGTAAGCCCCTCTCCAATAACCGAAGAGATGTACATATACTCAAGACCCTGTAATTCTTTTTTGTGTCGTTTGCGCATGGTCTCATCAGCGACATCCGACTTTGACAGCACAACCAGTCTTGGTTTTTCTGAAAGCCGGCTGTCATAATTTTCCAGCTCACTCAAAAGCGTTTCAAATTCCTCACGCGGTTTTTCCGCCTGCGCATCGATGAGAAACAACAACGCGCGAGTTCGTTCGATGTGGCGCAGAAACTCGAAACCTAGTCCTTTACCCCGATGCGCCCCCTCTATGAGGCCGGGGATGTCGGCCATGACAAAAGAGGAAAAGTCGTGATATTTCACCACCCCCAAATTGGGCTTCAGGGTCGTAAAGGGATAATCGGCGATTTTAGGCCGGGCATCGGAAATGCGTGACAGCAGCGTTGATTTACCGGCATTCGGAAAACCGACGACACCGATATCAGCGATCAGCTTCAGCTCAAGACGCAGTACATATTCCTCGGCCTTGCCACCAACCTGCCAGTCCCGGGGCGCTTGATTCGTCGAGCTGGCATAGCGGGCATTGCCCTTGCCGCCGCGGCCACCTTTGGCAACGACGATCCGGTCTCCCGGCTGCTGAATATCACCGATCAGCTCATCCGTCTCGGCATTATAAATCATCGTCCCCGGTGGCACCTTGATGATGACATCCTTGCCAGACTTGCCATGACGGTTAGAGCCTTTACCATGTTGCCCGCGCCCGGCCCGGAAATGTTTGCCACCACGGAAATCGAGCAAACTGCGCATGTGCGGGTCGCCGAGGATGATGACATCACCACCGCGGCCGCCGTCGCCACCATCCGGGCCGCCTTTTGGCATAAACTTTTCCCGTAAAAAACTGACACAGCCGCTGCCGCCATGGCCGGAGGAGACATATATTTTTGCGTGGTCAACAAACATTGAGTTGCCTCGGTTTATTCACAAACTCATGTCCCGGCCCGGACGAGCAGGACGGAACAATTGAAACCTAATCTGTACGATTTGCCCAAAAACAGCAAAAATTTTGAGCATACAGCAAATTGTTGTTTTTATTTTAGATATGCGCGTGTTCTTCCGGGTATCCAGTTAACTCAGCAAACCGGGCCGGCTCAGATACCGGCATCTGTCATTCCGGCCAGGCGAAGCGCTGTGCCGGGGTCTCATCTTTTCGGGAACGTGCCAGATTCCGGTCTTCGCCAGCGGGGAAACCGGAATGACCGATGGACGCGAAGAAAAACACGAAGAACGGCCAGGAACTGCCGGCCCTGTTTTTTACAACACTTCTGCTTTCTTCGTGCGCTTCGTGACCTTTGTGGTGATACCCCACTTCAGCCCAAAGCTGAGAGGGCGGGATAACCAGACATGATGCGGAAAGATACTGATAATCGAATATCCCAATCCATTCAAACAGCCTTGCGTGCTGCTGTTTTGTTCCAAAAATAAATCGCTCGGGTCAGGTCCAAACGCAGAGCGATAAAAAAGGGCAGGTAAACCAACCCTGCCCTTTGATGCTCTTACGATAATCCGCATGTTTTGCGGCATGAAACACTATATCCCCATATCCCCGAACTACATGTTTTCCGAGATCGCCCGGGCAAACTCAGAACATTTCAACAGCGTTGCTCCCTGCATTTGCCGTTCGAGATCATAGGTGACTTTTTTCTGCTGAATCGTTTTGGACATCGCGCTTTCGACCAGGCGAGCTGCTTCTGTCCAACCGAGATATTCGAGCATCATCACTCCGGAGAGGATCAGGGAGCCGGGATTGACTTTATCCTGTCCGGCGTACTTCGGCGCTGTACCGTGCGTTGCCTCAAACAAACCGACGTGGTCTCCGATATTAGCTCCCGGAGCCATGCCCAACCCACCGACCTGAGCAGCACAGGCATCAGAAAGATAATCACCGTTCAAATTGGTCGTGGCGATGACATCATATTCATCCGTTCGCGTCAGGATCTGCTGGAACATATTATCTGCGATACGGTCTTTGATGATGATTTTGCCCTCCGGAGCAACGCCGTTATGCTTATCCCACAAATCGCTTTCTGAAATCGTCTTGTCACCGTATTCACGTGCAGCGAGCTGATATCCCCACTCCTTGAATGCGCCTTCCGTGAACTTCATGATATTGCCTTTGTGCACCAGCGTCACGCTCTTGCGGTCATTTTCGATTGCATATTCGATCGCTTTGCGCACAAGTCGTTCCGTGCCGGTGATACTGATCGGCTTAATCCCGATCCCGGAGTCTTCGCGGATATTCTTTTTAAATTTCGAATTGATGAATGAGATGATTTCATCGGCTTCGGAGCTGCCCTGCTGCCATTCGATTCCGGAATACACATCCTCAGTATTTTCACGAAAGATGACAACATCCATTTTCTGTGGCTGGGTAACGGGGGCGGGAACGCCATCATAATATTTTACCGGTCGAACGCAGGCGTAGAGATCGAGTACCTGTCGAAGGGTAACATTCAGGCTTCTGAAACCGCCGCCGACAGGCGTGGTCAGCGGGCCTTTGATGGCAACGATGTATTCACGAATCGCGGAAAAGGTTTCTTGCGGAAGCCACTCGCCGTAAAGTTCATTTGCCTTCTCGCCGGCATAGATTTCCATCCAGGCGATGCGCTTCTTCCCGGCATAAGCCTTTTCAACCGCAGCGTCGATGACTGCGCGGGTAGCGGGCCAGATGTCGATACCAATACCATCTCCTTCGATGAAGGGAATGATCGGATTATCAGGGACCGAGAGTTTCCCATCGACAATAGTGATCCGCGATCCGAAATCTGGTTTTTTGATCTTATCGAATTCCATTCTCTTTTTCTCCTTTACACATGGTTATCAAACCGACCTGTCATCACTGATATATAATCATCCGGTTTTCATGTATCACGGCAAAAAAGAGACGGGATTTTCAGGAAGGAAAAATCGAGGGAGCTGGTTCACCCCATCGCTCTTTGACGAAACAACTCTATGCGCTTGGCCTTGGAATTCAGCCCGAGCTGTTTCAGTTTTTTCCGCAATGCAAAAAAACCTATGTTGATCTGACCGTTGGATGAGGCGCTCAACAGCTTTTTGAGTTTCAGTACTCCGGCATCCGGGTTGCTGATAGCGACAGCTCGGATCTTATCATCAAGGCTTTGGAAGCCTGCCTGAGCGTGCGCATCTGCTCCGGAGCCGACTGCAGATTGTGCTGGAGGTGCTGTTTGTGTGGCTGTTCCACCTTGAGCAGGTGAGGCCACCGATGGTGCTGCAGATTTTGCGGACGGGTAGTCAGAAACTCCTCTGTCAAAATCACTGACTGCTTCTTCGAGAGTGTCGAAGGCTTTCAGAATATAGTGGAATTCCAGAAGTTCGAAAACTTCATAGACATCAGGGATCATCCTGACGAGTTTGAGGTCGCCGCCCTTCTCCCGAATGCCTTTGATTTCACTGATGAAGATGCCCCAACCGGCACTGCTGATATAATCGACATTTCCCAGATCGATGATGACTTTGAACATCCCTGCTTTGAGCAGAGAATCGAGGGAATGTTCCAGCTCAGCGGAGGTAGTCGTATCGATATAACCGCCCACTTTGATGACGGCGATGTTATTATTGACTCCTGCTCTCTCCACAGACACTTGAATACCTTCCATGGCTTGCTCCTAAAGGTGATAATAGCATGGCAAATATACGATGGCCGTTGTTCAATGTCAACGGAAACTATTCTGCGCTCGTTGCTTTTTCATCGAGCAAGCGAGACGCTTTATCAATCTTACTTTTTATATCTGTCCGTTCCGGCGCGATGTCCAGAACCATTTCCCATTGTTGGATCGCTTTTTCAAGTTCTCCACGGTTGGCGTGAATAACACCCATATTCTCTCGGGCCGTTGTATCGTTATAATCGAGTTCGAGAACCTGTTGATAGGACTTCTCTGCCAGGTCATACCGGCCGGTGCGAAAATATGCGTTACCGAGAATACTGTGCGCTTCCTTGAAATCCGGATATTTTTCTACTGCTTTTTTAAACTGCTCGATCGCCTGGTCAAACTCTTTCTTTTTATAAAACTTCAGCCCGGAGACGAGCAGGATCTCGCGTTCGTTCTTCTCTCTCGTATCCGGTTTTTTTTCATCGCCTGCGGCATTATTTTCAGAAACTCTGCCGTCATCCCTTTCTTCCGGCTGGTCCGAACTCTCGGGCTGTCGGCCAGCACGATTTATACCGGTGCCGGGGGACTCATCTGATGCTGAAAAAATCTCAAGGAAAATGCCCGTATCATCCTGCGGATCCGGTTTCGCTGCATCTGCTGTTTCTCTGTTTTCAGCCCGGTGTGTATCGCCCTCTACGCTCTCATCAGCAGTGTTGTTTGGCGCGAGTTGTTCGGGTAAATCATCGATGGTAAGTTCTTCTGTTTTTGTAGGATCAGCATCCGGATTTTGCGTAGAATAACTCAGGAATTCCAGGGTTTCATCGCCAACTGGGGAGCCGGGTGCAATCTGGTAGTCCTCATCGCGTTCCACAGCCTGGTCGAGCTCTTCGATATCCTCCTGCTGCCGTGGTAGCGGCTTCTCTTCTTCAGCCGTTGTCTGTTCGCCGGCATCACCATCTTCATCGACGAGAAGAGAAGATGCATCATCAGAAAAGCTGGCCATGATTTCCTGACTCAACAGGTCATCAACTGCATCAAAACCGGGCTCATCTCCAGACGGTTCGTCAGGGCCTGTCTCGCCGGACTCCTCGGCGGGACCAGTATCCGTTCCGGTGAGCATATCCATTGCATCTTCTAACTCATTCTCGGGAAAAACCTGCTCACCCGTTTCTTCAGCCGCCTGGTCCTGATCGGGTTCATCCCCCAGGATCGAACCACCTTCAAAAAACTGCTCAAAGGAGACGGTATCGGAATCGCCTGGAAAACCTGCGCTCTCATTTGTTTCTTCTTCAACTTGTTCCCCCAGCCTTTCCCCGGCTTCCAATAGGTCATCGGGCTGTTCTTCAACTTCTTGAGAAGAAGCATCTGGACTGGTGCGCTCGTCATCTTCTGCTGGTTTGCTTTTATCGAGCAGGTCTTCTATCGGCGTAGAGATGACATCCATATCCACATCGAGATTTTTGATTTTGGACTCGTGGGGCGTAATCTGGATGCTTTGCAGTTCTTCCTCGGGTTTTTCTTTTTCCCGACTCTTTTCTTCAGCCGTGCTATCCGGTCGCGGACGGGCCGGTTCCTGCTTGTCTCCGCCAAAGGCTTCTCTGTCGAGTATGACACGGCCATCGAGAGTGAGCAGCGGCGTACCCGGTGGCTTGATGCGCCGTTTTGTCCGCGTGCCGCGGGCAACAAATGCCTCGCGCAGTTGCCGCGTATTCAGGCGGCTGCGCACCAGTTCATCATAAACCTTACTCTCAGAAATAACCGTGAACCCATATTTCTCGGTATTCAGCTCCTCGCTGATGCGTTTGGCACCATACTCCGGATGGTTGGTGATGATATCAAAAATCTTGGTTTTTTCCTCGATGCTGACATGCTTGGCCTCAACAGAAATATCCTCGTCGATCTCATACGAGTCCACGCCATGCAGCTCAAACTGCTTTTTATATTTGTTATAATAGGCGTACGTCGTGATGCCGGCCTGCTCGCAGGCTTCGCGGATGCTCATCCCCTGGGCGATCTTGTTATGAGCCAGCTTCGCACGCCGCAACTCTTCTTTTTCCGGAGTGGTCTTTTCTTTGATCGCCACGAGAGTGATATCATCATACTGAATATTACCCTCGGTGAATGAATCGAGCTCCTCTTTCAGCTTATCGACAAACGGAGCAACGCGCAAATGCCCGTACTCGCGCATGATATTGAGCAACCTCTCTTCACCGAACAAATCTCGCGCGCTGTTCATCGCCTCGGTGATGCCGTCTGTGTACAACAGCAAAATATCATCTTCAGCAAGCTGAATAGTGTCTGACTCGATCGATTTGCGGAAGAGGTCCTTTTCCGTAAGCTGAATACCGATCGGAAAACCTTTTGGGTTGAGGTAGTAGGTCTTCTGTGTTGCCGGCCGGTATAGTATCATCGGATTGTGGCCAGCGCTGGCATAGTTCAGGCGACGACGGCGCGAATCGATGATGACATAAAAAATCGTGACGAACATGCCCTTTTTCATGTCCGCATACACGAAGTCGTTGACACGGGCCAAAACTTCCGCAGCATCATACACGCCACGCGCTTCGGTACGGAGAGCGGTGCGGATCATCGTCATGACGAGAGAACCCGGTACGCCCTTGCCGGACACATCGGCAACCACGATGCCCAGGGTATCCTTATCCACCTCGACGAAATCATAATAGTCGCCGCCGACCTCTTTCGCTGCCTGGTAATACGACGACAGCTCATAGCCTTCGAGTTCAGGGAAATCATCCGGCAGCAGGGTCTGCTGAATCTCCTGGGCGACCTGCATCTCCTTCTGCAGCCGCTCCTGTTCCGCCAGGTTCTTCTGCGACTCCCGAAACTTGGTAGTCATTTCACTAAAAGCCTTGGCGATCTCACCTATTTCCGTAGAAGAATCGATATCCATCTCATCTTCAACCTCACCGTGATCGATCGCCCTGACCCAACTGGCCAGTTTCTTGAACGGGTTCAGAAGGATGTAGATGAGAAAGAACGTCCCGACATAACTCAGCAACAGAATCGCGGCATAAAAACGCGCATCTTTCATGCGCTGGGAAAAAATTTCTGCGTCCACCACAGATTTATCGAGCTGAACATGCAGATCACCAAAACGCTCACCCGAATCAGGAATAACTATCGGAACATGGTAGTCATAGACTTCTATTTCTTCTACCTTGTCATTCTCTGTTTTAGCCGGGATTTTGTACAGTGCAATATTTTCGGCAACGATCTGGGCATCAGCCGGGATACCGGGAA
Organism: Bacteroidota bacterium; assembly: GCA_011375275.1. Lineage (GTDB taxonomy): Bacteria > Zhuqueibacterota > Zhuqueibacteria > Zhuqueibacterales > Geothermadaptataceae > Geothermadaptatus. The sequence goes on along the minus strand of DRLW01000572.1, from coordinate 8,107 downwards.
AGTTTTCGCCGCGCATGTTGAAATCGCGATGGCCGTAAATCTCTCCCAGGGTATCAGTGACGATTATCTCGTGCACGATATCCTTGTTTTCTTCAAAAATCGGCATCAGCGTCTGGCTGATTTCATCGTGCAGCGGTACTTCGAGCAACTCTTTGTTGTTCTCGTTGAGAAGCGTGCGCAGTACGATCTGCCCGGTCGTGCTGATTTTTGAAAAATAATCCTGCTCGATCAATCTGGCATTTTTATAAAAAAGGAAGCCGTAAACAGCAACGATGGCCAGGGTGATAATGACTGCGGAGCGAATAAAATACTGGGCTTTGAGGCTCAGGGGGATGTTGTTGACCGCATCGACGATCGGCTTGACGCCTTTTTTTTGATCGCCTACCGCCCGGTTTTTGGTCATCCGCAGCTCGTTACCTTCTTCCGTCTTGCGGTAATCGAGCTCGTCCATCAATTTGCGGATGATAAAAATCCCCAACCCGCCACGCTTGCCGATTTCGACATAACGCTTCAGGTCAGGATCTTTGACATTCCGGGGGTCGAAATACTTACCCTGATCGATGAGACTGACGGTTACGCTCGCTTTTTTCACGATCACCCGTACGGTGACAAAGCCAGGCTCATCATGATCCCGGTAGGCATGGCGGATGATATTCGTGCCCGCCTCATCGATGGCAAGCTTGAAGGCATTGATCACCTTGTCGCTGACACCATATTTCCGGCAGACGCGGGTCACGAAGTCGCGCAACTCGCTCAGGTATTCGACGTGAGCAGGAACCTTGAGCTGCTCTTTTATGACGCTTTTAAACAAACAGGGATACCTCTGGATTAATCCGGGTCACTTTACCTTGGCTTCTGCATCTTCCAACAGCCGGAGAATTTGAATTTTCCTGGGTTGCAGCCTATAAATCTCCAGTGCCAGCTCATACGCTTCCTGGTACCGGCCTTCACGCAGAAAACGGCGTGCATTGCGCCACTTTTCTTTAACTTCATTATTCAGCCATTTCTCATTGCTCGACTGCATCCAGGCAGCAGCACGGTCTCTCCGGTCGCGTACCGTCGTATTATTCGGCTCGATGCTCAATGCCTGGTCAAAAAAACGAATCGCCTCTTTCCAGTTCCTGCGTTCATATTCCACCAGCCCCCGGCGATAGGCGGACTCAAAGTCCAGCTTGCTGTTCCACAGTGTGATCTTACGCTGGATTTCCTTCAGCTTGACCGGGTCTTCGATACCAAGGCGCTGAACCTCACGTAATTTATCGACAGCCATGGGAAACTTCCCGCGCGAGGCGAGGCGATTTGCCTGATTGATCAGCTCGGTGGTCTGGCGGTTCAACTCCTTTTTCGCCGTATCGATCCACGTCAGCAGCTCAGCGTTCTCCGGGTCGATCCGCAGGCCGCTCTCCCATTCGGAAATCGCTTTGCGCAACCGGCCCGATTCGAAGTAGTCCCTGCCGTTATTGAGAAACTGGCTGACCAGAGCCGCTGTCCTCTGTTTCTCTTTTTCCGCAGCCGTTGCAGCCTGCAGGGAATCTATCCGTGCCTGCTGTATTTTCTCATGCTGTTCCAGAGCCCGGCTGGCCCACTGCCTGATGGTCGCATTCTTGGGGTCGATCTGCGCTGCGGCGTTGAACTGAATATAGGCTTTGAGATACTCGCCATCCTGGTAAAATGATTTACCGGCTTTCATCTTCTGCTGGATATCCAGTTGCCGGTTGATCCTGGTCTGTTCCGTCACCCGTGCGAGAATTTCCCGGTCACGGCGGTCTTTCTCTGCCTGGATAATTTCCTGCTTGGTTTTGCCGAAATCCATGCTGAACGACAAACGGTGTCCGGCAAAACCTGTCGGTACAGCGCTGAAACTCTCGTATGAATAGTCGATTTTATACTTGTTGATAACTGCGCCAAAGCCATAGACGAGGTCCTTGCCGTTGATCCCGAAACGGATCATGGCATTCCCCTGGTAGCTGTACTCTGTACCAAAGTGCAGTTTACCTGATTTACCCTCGCCCTTTTCAAAATCTATATTGACCAGCAGGTGGCTTGTGCCCGAGGCGATACGTATCGGTGCTGCCATGCCGACCTTGAAGTTTCGGGGCGTCTTTACTGATTCATTATGCTGGATTGTTGATGGGAAGGCATTCTGTATAATAAAACCCAGAGACAGGTTCTGCAGAAAGGAACTGAACAGATTGGACTGATATGTGATGCCGATATCCATGCCGACGCCTGTCGCCACGGCTGAAGGCCTTCCGGTCAGAATAAAATCCTGCTGCTCAATTTTCATGCTCGAGCCAATAGCAAGATTATACGGAAGTTGTTTCCCATATGAAAGAATAAATTGTGTCTGTGCAAAGGGAAAACTGCCCTGCCTTATGTCCCTGTCATCATATTCATCGATAGCGCTGACACCGACCCGAATGACACCGAGCCCGATGGTACCGAAATTGACCGTCGGGTGTGCGTAGCTCAGAAACTGCTGCTGGCCATCGGCGAGCAGATTGGCATAATACAGGGTAAAGGACTTGCGGGCCAGTCTGTCCAGCCCGCCCGGGTTCCAGTACACAGCGCTGGCATCGGAGGGTGAGGCGATATATGCTCCTCCCATCGCGACCGCGCGTGCCCCCACCGGGTAGGAAAAAATATGTTCAACGCCACCTTCCGCCACACCCTGTGCCTGCAAAACTGACTGCGGGGCGAGGACAGAAAAAAGCAGCAAACAAGCCAAAGCTCCTGTTTTCATCGCATTCCTGTGGTTTCTATCCGGCTCATTCTTGAGCTCACACACTTTCATAAATCACCTTCAGGCTGGTTATACGCACCCTTCAGCGGATCACAGCGACTTTTGTGGAAACGGTCTGGCTCCGCGTACGCAGAACAGCCAGATAAACACCGCTCATCACAACTTTACCCAGGCCGTTTTTCCCATCCCAGCGGATCGTTTTCGGACGCCCGTCTCCCTGTCCCTGCGGATCGCTGGCTGTAAATCTGACTTCATAAACCAGCTCACCAAACAGGGTGAAAATCTGCAACGTGACATCTGAATCCTGCTCGAGAACGTATTTAAAATTGGTGTATTGCTGATTACCGTTCTCATCGAATGGAGTGAAGGGGTTCGGGAAATTGTGAAATCCTTCAGCCAGATTTTTGTTGATCAATACCGCGAGGGAGGAAGTGACGCTGACTCCCTGACCAGTCTGTCCATTGGCATCCTTGAGGGAAACAGAAATCTGCTTGCGGCTGTCAGCATCGATCGCAACGATACTTTCCACTCCGGCAACCCGTGCGCTGAAACTGTTCTGGGTCGCATCTTCCCGCAGATCAACGCGCACCTGGATACGACGCGGATTCCCGGGCTGAAGGACTCCATTGTTTTCGGATATCTGAAGAGTAACCTGCGCACCATTTAATTGCGTCAAACGCGTCAGTTCTGTATTCGTCTCTGTGTCATAAAGAGTCAGAGCAGCAGCAAAGTCGGTTAACTGAACCGGCTCACCGTTATGATCCACAAAATCCACGGTCAAGGACTGCAGAATGATATTACTCGATGTCTCACTGCCAAGGTTGGCAAACTCGAGTTCGAGCAGCTCGACACCTGCCTGACCCTGGGCAACCGTAATCGGCGATGCCAGGAGAATTTCCCGGACCTCGAGATTGCTGCTCTCGGTTGTGATCGGGATTGTTTCCGCCTGCTTATCGACCGGGACCGGTTCTATGGTGTTTTCATCCCTCGCAAGCGAGATAACCCTCAGCTCGATCTGTCTCAGCTCCGGGTCCTGGGTGGATGGTGCTCTTACCTGCCAGGTAACAGCCTCTCCGGCTGTCTTTTTTACACGACTGTCCAGCGTATCTGCCAGGGAGTAACCCGTCGGTACGGTAATCTGGATACTGCTGCTGTCTCCTGCAACGATATCGGCCACGCCATTGTTGATCAAAAGCGCTTCTACCGTAAATTCCTGGTCCGGCGAAACCTTGCCATCCCGCGCTGTATTCGGTGCGGCGATCTGCGTGGTAAATGTATAGCTCGCTTTGGTGACGACATCCAGAAACACGGCTGCCGTCGAATCCCTGATCTCCAGGGAACTCGTGGCATCAGCTCCGGAAAAAAAGACTTTCAGGCTATCGCCGCTGCGCTCAACTCCCGGTGCTGTAACCAGCCAGTCCACACTCGTGGAGCCGGTGGCGTCTGAGGTGGAAAGGCTTTTTATCGCATCGGTGATCTGATATCCCGGTGGTGCTGCCAACCAGACTTTTACATTATCGGCGTCCGACCAGGTCACATTGGTGCCTACGGTAAAGGTCTGTTCTGTACTCAATTCAAAATCGGTTGCACCGATGGGTGATTTGATCACAGGGGTGGAAACCATAACCGTTCCAAGCTGGCGTGTGGAAACTTCCAGCAGAGCGATGCGAGAATCAATGCTGGCAAAGGCATTCAAGCCGGTGTTTTCATCCTTGGGTGTGCGGGTCATGCGTACGGACAACGGCGCCGCTGCTGTCGGCTGCGATGGTGCGACGAGATTCCACTCAACCGATGAATTGACGTCATTCACCGTTTTGACAAGAGACTCGCCACTGGCAAGAGAAATATTCGTCTCACCGAGACTCAACGTCAGCTCGCCACTGTCAAAAACGCCGGCATCACCCAGGTTTTGAATTTCAGCTCGCAGAACAAACTCCTGCCCTGCCGCAAGGCGGACACTCGTTTGCCCGGCAAGCTCAGGTATCGAAGCCAGCACACGCAGTGTAGCCCGCGTTACGCTGGTAACCTTGTGGTTCATCGTCAACAGGTGCTCCTGGCCGACGCCGTCAACACCGAAAACCCGTACGATAAAATCGCTCGTGCCTGTAGCATCGATCGGTGCCAGCACATCCCAGGTCGCAATATTTTGCTCGCTGAATGCCACTTTCTGGGAATCGACGCTGGTACCCGGAAAAGCATACCCTGCAGGCAGATACAGCGTGGCCTGCGTATTTTTCAACATATCGAGACCACCATTAACAAATGCCTGTACGGTAAATTCCTGTTCTGTCGAAACCGTGTCGTCGCGTGCACCCGCCGGAGACACCAGACGGACTGAATCGATCGCGACCCAAATGGTATCGGTAAAAAACTGTAGCGAATCGATTATTCCGACTGTCTGAACCGTGCTGCCGGTATTTAAATCGTTGGGGAACTGTGCAAATGAATAGGTGAACCATTTGGCTACAGGCTCAGCCGTGTCCGGAGCGAGTATAGTCCAGGTTACACTATCCGCCTGCTGTGAAAACGGCGCGGTGAGGGGTGTTGAGCCTGGTGCCAGGGTATAATCTCCTCTCAGATTGAGCTGAAGCTCGCCGCTGTTATCGAAACCGGCGGTGCCATCATTTTCCACAGCCACTGTCAGAGTAAATGTCTGCCCTGCTGTCAGCAGCCCGTTGGCAGGATCACTTCTGCCGGACAGCCGCAACAGTGCCGGACTCTGGGTAATGATCTTCGTTGTGGCGTCGAACGGATCATCGATCGTTGCCGGGTTGCCGCTGCCGGCGATGGTTGCAGAATTTATCTTCGCCCGGAATACCTCACCGGTCAAATTCTCCTGATTTCCGGCAGTCACTTCAAAGTCAACAGGCCGGGTCGTACTGGGTCCTATCGTGGGAACAGTCTGGATAGGCGAGGTGATCACCGACCCGCTGCCACTGATGATCTCCAGTTGCAGCTCCACGTTCTGTACTGCTTCGAGACCGGAGTTTTCCACGTTGACGCGGACCGCATAAACCTGGCCGGTATTCACCAGCCCGACATCCTCGGATTCCAGATTTAAAGTCTGTGGAACAGTCGTCGTGATGCGGATCGCGGAATTCTCCTGCACAGCAACACTGGTGCTTCCGGAACCACTGATTGCAGCTTCGTTATTCTGATCAATACCATTAAAAGCCACGCTGATATCCGCCGTCCCGCTTCGGGTTCCGGTCCTGTCAACGATGTAAACCAGGGTATCGATCGTTCCGGCACCCGGCAAGGTCAGGTCGCTGCGGTTTTTCAGTGTATTCTGTACATCGATGATAAATTCGTTGGTCGGCTGACCGTTCATGGTGATGGTCACGTCTTCGGGTCTGGGATTGAAGGTAATCCCGGCATCTCCGTTATTGCGCACACCGACGTAAATATACCAGTTTGCCGTCTGGTTGGCTGACACGACAGAGTCTGATGGAGCAACGCCCAGAACCGTCAGTGAAGCCGGGTCCTGTATGTTGATGAAAGCTGTGTTATCGACAATCGTTACCGGTGGCCGGTATCCTGTGTTGCGTGCACGTACTGTATCGATCGAGGCTGTGAAATTCTCCACACCCTGAAAAGCCGCGGCTGTAACCGGAACGGATATGACCTGCTGGCTCCCACCGACGATCGTGACTGCTGCCGGAGCCGTAATGATTGACTGCCCGTCCGTAAATAGAGCAACGACCAGGCTATCGACCTGCTCCTGGCCGGTGTTCGCAATCGTCACATCGACTGTGAAGCTCTGCCCCTTATTCACATTAGGCGCATTCGGAGAAGTCACAACAGTAGAAAGCAACTCGAGGGCTGCCGCTGTTTGAATGGTGACTTTTGCTTCTTCCTGCGCAGAAGTTGAATCGTAGAGAACGCGACCGGTATTGTCTTCCACAGCGCGCACATTAGCCCCGATGGACAGGGCCCCCAGAGCCAGCCCGGTGCTATCGACGCGGTAGATCAATTGCGCTGTCGATAAACCGGGAATCTGCAAACCGCCCTCTGCCAGGGTATCCGGCGGGGTAAAGTCATATCCCGTCGTATCGCTGAGAAAAATTTTCGTTGAATCTGATGGCAGAGACACCGTCACCGTGCTGCCGCCGTTATTGACCAGATTGACGGCTATGGTCCAGGGGACTGTCTGTCCCTGTGTCGCTGTCCCCGGCGTCGTGATACCGGCAATCGAAAGATCAGCCGGCGTCTGCACTGTTACAGCGCCCTTGCCGCCATCGCCCGTATCATCGATAATCTGTGCGCCGGTACCTTCAACCGTGCCCTCAATCCTGCCGGTAATCGTCATGGCACCCGGAGTCGTGCCCGTCGCTGTGACATCAAAAACAACGGTCTCGGTCAAATCCGGTCCGATAACCGCTGCCCCGCTGAGAATATAAGGCTGGGAGATGACGTACTCATCCGTGACATCCGTGCTGCCGTTGAGCAGACGAATGAACGTCACGCTTTTGTCGAGAGTAGGGGTGATATTTGAGCCGCTGGTATTGCTCACCGCCATGCGGATACTCCACGCCTTGGACATCGATGTCGTCACCGCGGGCTGACTCGGAGTAATCGAAGCGATCTGAAAACTGCCGGCTTTGCGCACCACCCAGGAGCCCGGTGAAATGGCACCTGTGGTATGATCAACAGCCTGCAGGCTGTTACCGTCACGCCCATAGGCTTCAGCATCGATCGTGATCGTGCCTGTGTCGGCAACTGCTGTCACATCGACTGTAAAAAGAAAAGTGTCTGTTGCACCACCAGCGAGGGTGTCCGGATTATTGGCATCCGGAATGACGATGTACTGCGAGCTGACATCCACAGTGCTGTTGCGGAAAACGAGTTTGATGCTATCGATCAGTGCCGTGGCGGTCTGGGCATCGAGCAGGTTTGAAACCGTCACACTGACGGAAATCCCCCGCTGCCCCTGGTCGATCGTAGCTGGTGTTTGCACCGAATCAACGCGCAGGTTTGCCTTGCGCTGTACGATCCAGTCATCCGTTTGCGTCGCCCCATTCACAGAAACCGACGTTCCGGAAACAGTACCGTTGATGGAACCATCTATGGTGATGGTATCGAGGGTAGCTGTCTCTTTGACATCAACATCAAAGGTCAAATTGACCGGCGCCCCGCCCGAGGGAATCGTGGTAATCGCGTCGGTGCGCGTGACAGTATAGTTTGAATTCCGGTCCACGGCACCCGAGCTGAAGGACAGGGTGGCCGAATTGGAGTTGATGGTCACATCGCCGGCGCCGGAATTTTTAACCGTCATCACCACTTCGGCGCCGTTTTGCCCGCGTGACACCGTTGCCGGGGCTAAAATTTCCGTTATCTCAAGACCGGTGAGAGTAATCGTCGTGT
>DRLW01000571.1 GCA_011375275.1 Bacteroidota bacterium | reverse complement strand
TCCGAAAAGATTGCTCCGTGTTTGCCGAGTTGTCTGTAGCGCATAGGTCAGATGAATTGGTAAAATTTGCAATAAAACCGGCTGGACAATTTTTTTAGCATAAAGTTATATGAATGATCGCTCACTCTTCATCTGTCACTTCCCACCTTCGGCCTGTTCGGATCGGACAATAAAGTCACGGTCAGCGGCAATCCCAGGCAGAAGGGTGGAGACCCGGCGATCAGATACCACGTGCAGCGCCATGGGTTTTTCAGGTTAAACTCCGATCGTCTCGGCGATCACTTCGCCGATGGAGACCATCTCTTCCGCAGTCAGCGGGTTTTCTGCAACAGCAGTCAGGTCCAGCAGTTGTTCCGGCGTCCGGGCTGCAACCACGGCTGCAGTGATTTCGCTGTAGTGTAAAATCCACGCCAGCGAAAGCTGGGCTATGCTGATATTGCGACGTTCTGCCTCCGGCTGCAATCTGTCGATGAGTTCCATGGCCTGGGGCAGGGCAGAGCTGCTCTGGCTGCGCGGCATTGTGATGGTTGCGCTCTCGTCTGCGGGCGCTGCCAAAACTGCCAGTTCGCCATCCTGCAAAGGACTGGCTGCGAGAACGCCGACCCGGTTTTCGCGGCACCAGGGCAGAAGCTCTTCCTGTATCGCTCTGTGCATGAGGCTGTACGGAAGCTGAATAGACTGTACCGGATGAATGTCCATGCAGCGTTTGATCTGCGCCAGATTGAAGTGACACAGCCCGATGTGCCGAACGAGGCCTTGTTCGCGCAGGCGGACCAGTGTACCCCAGGCGTCCTCAACAGGCACCTCCGGGTCCGGAAAGTGCAGTTGGTAGAGGTCGATGTGATCGCGGCCGAGGCGCTGCAAACTTTTTTCGAGCTGTGCCCGGATCACTTCGGGACGCAGGGAAACGGTATAGCTGCCATCGCCTGGGTCCCTGTGCAGGCCGCAGCGATTGGCGATAAACACCGGTGTGTCGATGACCGCCAGGGCCTTGCCGGCCAGGGTTTCCGCATGCCCGAAAGCATGCACAGGCGAGGTGTCGATCCAGTTGATCCCCTGCTCGGTTGCCCTGCGCAGGGTTTGAATGATCTGCACATCTTCGCGGACACCCCAGCGGGGTGTGCTGCCGATATGCCATGTCCCAAAACCGATTACAGAAAGGTGAGGGCCGTCATGGCCGAGAGAGCGCAATTCCATAGCTTGAAAATTTCTGTATTTTTAGGATACGTTACAAGGCTGTTCACAGGAGGGCTGACCCTCCAGACTTTCGCTGTAAAAATGTTATGTCACGGCAGGAGATTTGCCGGGCCGGTGCGTTCATATAACGAAGCCAGTTCCGCGAGGCGGGACAGAGTTTCCTCGCTGAGCTGCTCCCGGCTGAACCGCCACTCCCAGTTCCCGTCTGCTGTCCCCGGGATGTTCATGCGTGCTGATGAATCGAGCCCGAGGACATCCTGCATCGGGATGATGGCCATGTTTGCTACCGAGCCAAAGGCCATGCGGATGAAATCCCAGTGCACCTCGCTGCCGTCGGAGTTGAAAAACTTCAGTGCACGTTCTCGTTCCTGCTGTACCATCTCCGGCGTGCGCGTGGTATTGCCGTTTCCCTCGCTGCGGAACCAGCCAACCGAGGTGTCGTTGTCGTGCGTTCCGGTATAAACCACGGTATTGGCGTGGTAATTATGCGGCAGGTAAAAGCGCGAACCCTCATCATCGCCAAAAGCGAACTGCAGGATGCGCATGCCGGGGAAGCCGAACTGGTCGCGCAGGTGCTCGACTTCGCGGGTGATCAGGCCGAGGTCTTCTGCGATAATGGGCAGTTTGCCGAAAGTCTGCAGCAAAGTATTGAACAATGCTTCGCCGGGAGCTTTGACCCAGCGGCCGTTGATCGCCGTTTCCTCGCCAGCCGGAATTTCCCAGTATGACTCAAAGCCGCGAAAATGATCGATGCGGATGATATCGACCTTTTCCAAAGTCGTGCGCATGCGCTCGACCCACCAACTGAAGCCGTCCTGCTCGACGACATCCCAGCGGTACAGAGGGTTACCCCAGAGCTGGCCCGTCTCGCTGAAATAATCCGGCGGCACACCGGCGACGACCGAGGGCCTGCCATCATCATCGAGATAGAACAAGTGCGGATTGGCCCAGACGTCTGAAGAATCGTGCGCCAGGAAAATCGGAATGTCTCCGATGATTTTGATGCCGAGATCATTTGCCGCGGCTTTGATCTCGCTCCATTGTTTCGAGAACAGGTACTGCTCGAAACGGATGGCATCGATCTTTTCCGCCAGTTTGCCGCGCCAGGCTGCGAGGGCATGGCTTTCCCGGTGCACAAGCTCGCTCTCCCAGTCTGTCCATGCGGCGCCTTCGTGGGCATCTTTCAGGGCGCGGAACAGGGCGTAATCCTCCAGCCAGGATGCGTTCAGGTGACAGAAAGACTCAAACTCCGCATGCAACTGCGGGTGGGAGGTGCTGGAAAAGTTCTTCCATGCCTGCCCGAGTTTGGCGGCGTAAAAAGGGATGACTTTACCGAATTCCACGCGTGTTGCAGCAAACTCCGGTGCGTCTTCGAGGTCGCCTGGTTGCAGCAGGCCGTACTCGACCAGAGAGTCGAGAGAGATGAGCAGGGTGTTGCCGGCAAATGCGGATAAGGTCTGGTACGGCGAATTGCCGTATCCGGTCGGCCCGAGAGGGAGCACCTGCCAGAGTTTCAGTTCGGATTTGAGTAAAATGTGTAAGAATTCGACGGCGCTGTGCCCCATGGAACCGATACCATGAGCACCTGGCAGGGAAGTTGGATGCAACAGAATGCCGCCGCTGCGGGAAAAATGCATAAGTTAATCCAGAAATAAATGACTGTTCACAGATGATTGTGTGCTGAAGCAGGAGGGTGGGATGAAGAGTGCGCCGTACTGCAGCGACAGTTAGAGACCGGGCCGGAGAAGCTATTTCTTTTTGGCCGAGGCCTGTTTTTCCCACTCGATATATTGTTTGCGTATCTCCTCGATATGAGCATCGAGGGTTTCGAGAGTCCAGTCCGAAGTATCGATCGGTGAATGAAACCGGGCGATCACCTCGCCTGGCTTGACGATCAGCGAGCCGCCCTCGCACAGATCGCGTGCGCCCTCGAAAAAGATCGGCACGATCGGATAACCGAGATCCAGTGCCATGCGAAAGGCGCCTTTTTTAAAAGGCCCGACCACTCCCGCATGCTTGCGCGTTCCCTCAGGGGCAACATACAGGGAAAGCCGGTTTTTTTTGATGTACTGATGCGCTTTTTTCAAAACTGCGATGGCCTTTTCCGACTCATCGCGCTTGATGAAAATCTGGTCTGTCACCTTGCCGAGAATGAAGAAAAACGGATTATACAACAGCTCGTATTTTGCCACAAAGCGCACGCGCGGCAAACCAAGGCCGATGATGATAAACATGTCCAGGGTTGAGCTGTGGTTGGAGATATACACCGCCTGCCCCTGCACCTTCTCGCCGGCTTGAACGATTTTGAGCCGCACACCTGCCAGGGCAAGTATGGAGCGGCCCAGAAGCGGCCCGTAGTATTCGATGACGAGGTTGCGCAGCAGCCCCAGAGACAGGATCACAAGCAGCGGTACGATGATGCTGCTGATGGCAAGGATAATAAGGGTAGCCACGATGGTGATCCCGGCCCTGAGGTAGATATACAGAGTATGCACTGAAATAGCCTTTCACCCCAGAAGCGCCTGGCCTGCGTGTTCGCCATCGGCGATTAGTGCAGAGATGCGGATAAATGCACGAGCTGTCTCTTGGGGTGCGTCTCTCGTTGGTTTTTAAAGATCAATTGGTTATGATGGATACTCTCAGGGTATCCGTTAACTCAGCTAATCGGTTCTTAACCAGATACCAGCATCTGTCATCCCGGCCAGGCGAAGCGCAGTGCCGGAATCTCATCTTTTCCGGCACATGCCTGAGCCCGGGAGATTCCGGTCTTACCCTGCGG
>DRLW01000570.1 GCA_011375275.1 Bacteroidota bacterium | reverse complement strand
ATGGCAGTTACGCGGTCGGTGGTGTGCAGCCGGTGATCGAGCCGGTGGGTGAAAGCCTGAGCAATATCGCCCTGTTCACCCGACTTGGCCGGGCTATGGGCTTTGATGACGAGGCTTTTGCTCTGGACGAGCAGGAACTGATGCGCCGCGTTGCCGGCAGCCTGTCGTTGAACGGCGCAGCGGCAGATGCTGCGGCTCTCAGAGCCGGAGAAACACTGGCTGTGCCCTTTGCCACCGGCTCCGGGCCGGTGCAGTTTGGCGACACCTTCCCGCGCACCCCTGATGGCAAGATCGCTCTCAGCCCAGAAATACTCGGTACCACACCCTATTCTGCGGAAGACGAGCCCGAACACCGCTGCCCACTGGTGATGATCAGCCCCGGCAGTGAAAGGATGATCAGCAGCAGTCTGGGAGAGTACAACTGCCGCGAGCTGGTATTGACGATGCATCCCGCAGATGCACGCGAACGGGGAATCAGCAGCGAGGACAGCATACGCGTGTGGAACGACCTCGGCGAAATCCTCTGTTCCGTGCAGCTCAGCGAAACCATCCGCCCGGGGGTTGTCGCCATGCCCAAAGGAAGCTGGCGTTTTGCGGCCGGGAACGGTGCCAGTGCGACGGCAGTGATTCCAGATCACGTCAACCGCATCGGCGGTGGCGCATGTTATAACGATGCCCGGGTTGAAGTGGAAAAGGTTGATGGGGGAAAGGCCTGATCCGGCGCATCCCGGCGTTACGTTTTTTGCGGCACGTGACGATTACAGTAGGACAGGAGTTTTTCACATCACATGCAGGAGCACACACCCATGCCACAAAAGACCGTCGCAAAGGAAACCACTGTTGAGCAGGCACTGCTCGATTCCATGCCCGCACTCAATGGCAACAATAAGCGTCCCCTGAACGCAGCCATGGTGAAAAAGCTGGAAAAGCGCATCCGCTATCACATCAAATATTCCCTCGGCCACACTCTGGCTGATGTCACCTGCCACAAGGTATTGCAAGCTGTTTCCCTGGCTGTGCGCGAGCTGATCATCGATGGTATGCTCAAAACCGAAACGCGCTATCGCAGGAAGAAGACCAAGCGCGTGTACTATCTGTCGATGGAATTCCTGATGGGTCGCTCGCTGGAGAATAATCTGTACAACCTCGGAGTGTACAGCGAATGCCGCGAAGCCCTGTCCGGGCTCGGCTTTGACTTGCAGGCCGTGGTTGACCAGGAACCGGACGCAGCTCTGGGCAACGCCGGACTCGGCAGGCTGGCCGCCTGTTTCCTCGATTCCATGGCAACACTGCACCTGCCCGGCTTTGGCTGCGGGATCAATTACGAGTACGGCCTGTTCCGCCAGAAACTCGATAACGGCTATCAGGTCGAAATGCCGGATAACTGGCTGCGCGAACTCAGCCCGTGGCAAATCGAACGCCGCGATGAAGCGCATATCGTTCCGATCAATGGCCGTATCTACCATGAGCTCGATCGCAACGGCCAGTACAATCCCATGTGGCTGGAGTGGAAGGTGCTCATCGGCATCCCCTATGATATGCCGATCGTCGGATACGGCGGCAAAACGGTCAACTATCTGCGGCTGTACACCGCCCACTCCTCAGACGAATTCGATATGAGCATTTTCAATCAGGGCGATTATCTCAAGGCAGTGGAACAGAAGATGGCCAGCGAAACCATCTCCAAGGTGTTGTATCCTTCGGACAGCGTTGCCTCAGGCAAGGAGCTGCGCCTGACTCAGGAATACTTTCTCGTCGCCTGTGCGATCCGGGATATTTTCAAAAAATTCGAGCAGGAAGGCTATAAACTGCACCAGTTGCCGGAGAAAGTCGCCATTCAGCTCAACGACACCCATCCGGCGCTCGCCGTTGCCGAACTGATGCGCGTGCTCATCGACGAAAAAGACCTGAAATGGCAGGAGGCCTGGCAGTTGATGCACGAAACCCTGGCCTATACCAATCACACGCTGATGCCTGAGGCATTGGAGAAGTGGCCGGTTTCGCTGTTCGAAAAAGTGCTGCCGCGCCATCTGCAGATCATCTTCGAGCTCAATCATCGTTTTCTGCAACAGGTTGCGAAAAAATGGCCCGGCGACGCCGAGCGGCTGCGACGCATGTCCATCGTCGAAGAAGGCCCGGAAAAGCAGGTGCGTATGGCTCATCTCTCCATCATCGGCAGCCACTCGGTCAATGGCGTCGCCCGCTTGCACAGCGAGCTGGTCAAGCACAAACTGGTGCCGGATTTTTATGAGTTCTGGCCGGATAAATTCAACAATAAAACCAACGGCATCACACAGCGCCGGTGGTTGCTGGAATCCAATCCGGAGCTCGCCGGCCTGTTGAATGAAACCATCGGTGATGCCTGGATTACAGATCTCGATGCCATCCGCGAGCTGGAAAACCACGCCGAAGACACCGCTTTTTTACAGAAACTATGCGACATCAAACGCGCCAACAAAGTGCGCCTTGCCGAGACCATCTACGAATCAACCCGCATGCGTGTCGATCCGGATTCCATGTTCGATATTCAGGTCAAGCGCATCCACGAATACAAGCGGCAGCTTCTCAACGTGCTCAACATCATCCACCAGTACTTCAGCATCGTCGAAGACGGCATGAGCCTGCCGGTTCCGAAAACCTATATTTTCGCCGGCAAGGCCGCACCCGGATATCAGATGGCCAAGCTGATCATCAAACTGATCAACAATGTCGCGCGCATGGTCAACAACGATCCCGCGGTCAATCAGCAGATGCGCGTCGTGTTCGTGCCGGACTATCGCGTTTCTCTCGCCGAGCGCATCTTCCCGGCAGCAGATTTGAGCGAACAGATTTCCACCGCTGGCAAGGAAGCATCGGGAACGGGTAATATGAAATTCGCCCTCAACGGCGCGGTCACCATCGGCACCCTCGATGGCGCCAATGTGGAGATTCGTGAGGAAGTGGGGGAGGAGAATATCTACATTTTCGGCATGCGCGCCGAGCAGGCTCTCGAACTGATCCAGAGCCATACCTACAAACCGTGGCTGTATTACCAGGAGAATCCGCGCATCAAGCGGGTGATGGACAGCATTGCGGTGAACTATTTCTCCCGCAATGAGCAGGATATTTTTCTGCCTCTGTTCGAAAAAGTGGTTTATACGGTGGATGAGTTCCTGCACCTTGCGGATCTGCAGCCCTATATCGACATGCAGCAGCGCGTCAGCGAGGATTATCTCGACCGCCATGCCTGGGCGCAGAAATCGCTGTTTAACATCGCCCGCATCGGCAAATTTTCCAGCGACCGTACCATCAGGGAGTACGCCAGCGATATCTGGCACCTCAGCCCGGTTGCACCGTGATGTAAAACTGCCAGGCCGGGCAAAGCCCGCAGCAGGAAGAGGGCGGAGGTGGTTTCGCGCGGGGGAAACAGGGGCGGTTCTGGGAAGAACGATGGGGGCGTTCTCCAGACTACCAGAGCTCGAGCTGGCGCGGGTTCTGCCTGCGCCGGATATTCTGCAGCGCCGGAAAGGCGCGCACAAGGTCTCGCGGGATGGCAGGATTCTGGCCCGTGAGCATGTGCTGCAATTCGAACGCATTGCACAATGCCTGCCCCCTGAAATGGTTGCCAAACACGACGTACACCGCTGTAGCTGCTTTTATCGCTTTCTCAACAGCCTGCCTGAACTCCAGCAACTCTTCTTTTGAATAAAGATAATCGTGCCGGGCGTTGCGGTCTGCCTGCTCGTCGAACCACTTCTCTGTGTTGCGGCCATAGAGCGTGAAGCAGGCGAAAGTCGCTGTGCTCAGGGTGCGCAGGGGCATGCCGTTGCCCACAATCGGCTGGTCGATGCTGGCGATGCCGACATCGCGATCGCGCAACATCTGCAGAACCTCAGGGGCTTCCCAGGAATTGTGGCGGAATTCGACGATCAGGGGGTACATTTTGAACTCGGTGATGATGCGGAACAGCCACGAGCGGGTTTCGATATTGTTGTGGAAGGACTGCGGAAAAGAGAGCAGCAGGGCGCCGAGCCTGCCGGCATCCATCAGCACGTCCATGCCATGGCGCACCAGCAGCACATCCTGGGATGTGTATGATGAGCGTTCGAGCAGGAATTTTTGCCACAGCCGGGCGGTAAACCGAAAGCGGGGGTTGGGCTGCACAGCCTTCAGCCAACTGCGCGAAGCATGCACGGACTGCGGGTGGTACCACGAGCTGTTGATCTCGACGAGATTATACCACTGCGCCAGCCAGGCGAGTTCATGGAAACCGCGAGGCCTCTTCTCGGGATAAAATACACCCTGCCAGTCTTCGTGGCTCCAGCCCGATGGGCCAATGTAGAGATTCTCGATTCCGTGCATAAACGCGTTCAGGTAAGTGTGTGGATTTCAGTTGTTTTTTGTTCCCCGCCTCCGGGTATCCAGTTAACTCAGCAAACCGGGTCCGGCTCAGATTCCGGCATGTGTCATTCTGGCCAGGCGAAGCGCGGTGCCGGGATCTCATCTGTTCTGGCACGTGCCTGAGTCAGGGAGATTCCGGTCTTCCCCTGCGGGGAAACCGGAATGACAGCTTTGGTGCAGGCACGTGCTCTGGCCCGGCGGGCTGGTTGAAAAGATGCAATCGTGCTGAGTGAAGTGGATAACAAGAATGGCACATATATTTCAGATTAACAAAATACGACCGATGCCGGCCGGGAGCAAGTTTTTTTTCGATCCACCTCGTCACACCGCTCCCGCGTCAGCGCCACCCAGCCGGGCCGGCCGAGACGATCCACTGGACTCATCGATCAAAGCCGGATATCGTCCTCAGTCATCCCGGCCAGGTGGAGCGCCGTGCCGGGGTCTCATCTTTTCTGGCAGGTGCCTGAGTCCGGGAGATTCCGGTCTTCCCCTGCGGGGAAACCGGAATGACGGTTCTGGTGCAGGTACGTTCTGTGGTCGGACGGACTGGTTGAAAAGATGTAACTCTGTTGAGTTAAATAGATTCCCCGAACTTGTGCCAAACACGCACAAAAAAACAAAAGCAAAATCTGCTGACTCTCGATGGTTTCGGCTTGCATCCCATGGATGAGCAGAGTAAATTTATTTTTTCTCGAACGACTGGAAAACCGTTGTTGGAGAATAACCGGTTGTTATCGCGTCCCAGCTTACGCCTGACAAATGGCACGTAATGCGCAACAACACAACACTTGCCGGCGCAATCTGCGATCGGCTGTTAAAGAATTAATGCGATACGTAACCCGATACGCCCTTTCCTCTGGAAAATACACATGGCTGAACACTCCCTGATCTATGACTGGAACATCCACGATCCAGTGCCACAGCGCAGCAAACCGATCGAGTTCGATGATGAAACTCTGCGCGATGGCCTGCAATCTCCCTCGGTCGTCGATCCGCCGATCGAAAAGAAAATCGAGATTTTGCATTTGATGGCCGAGCTGGGCATCCAGGCTGCGGATGTCGGCCTGCCCGGCGCCGGGCCGCGTGCGGTTGCGGATGTGGATCGTCTCGTTGGTGAAATCATTGCCGCAAAGCTGCCGATCGCGCCGAACTGTGCAGCGCGCACGGTGCAGCAGGATATCGAGCCCATCGTCGAGCTGTCGCAGAAGCACGGCCTGGCCATCGAGGT
>DRLW01000569.1 GCA_011375275.1 Bacteroidota bacterium | reverse complement strand
TCCGGCCAGGCGCGGCGCTGTGCCGGAATCTCATCTTTTCGGGCACGTGCTGTTGTCACGCGGTCTGGTTGAAAAATGGGGTTCACTGGACGGGATATTGCGCCCGAGCAGACGTTTTCCCCTCGTGTAGCGGAACTCGCAAGAGTTCCGGCGCTTGGTGCGCCCGAAGTGTTGCCACTTCGGCTACGTTTCTGCGATGGCGGTGGCTGCGGCATACCCATTCAAGCCGTGCGAAACTCGCGTAATTTATATGAAACATACATCTTCCCCCTTCCGTAGCAGCAGGGCATTCCAGGAGCAGAAGTAGGATGTTTCGTATCATAAAACGCAGGGCTGAGACATGAGGACAGTACACAAAATACTGTTGCTGGTGTTGTTGGCGGGCCAGGCTGCATCGGCTCAAAACAGCATCGTTGGGTTTGGTGCTGTTTTACAGCGCCAGCAGACCGGAGAGAAGGCAGAATTTATTGCCAAAATCAAGAAACGCTATCTGGCTGATAGCGAGAATCTGCGCCGCCTGACAGGGGATGTCGAGATTCCGGCTGACTCCATACTCAAGGCCGATATTCTGCATAGCTGGGGGACATTGAGGGTTTTCGGTACCGTACATGGCCGCATCGTCAGTGTCAACGGTGATATCCGGCTGTTCACCGGCGCAACCGTGAGCGATGATGTCATCAGCGTGAACGGGCGAATCCACCGCCAGAAGGGCGCGCGCGTCAGCGGTGAAATGGTCGAGACCATCATGCGCGGTGCTGCCATCCGCAACAATTACTCTCCTGAGTCGCCTGCCGGCAGATCCGACGATTATCTCACCGAAAACACTGCTCCGGAACCTGAAAGTGAAGAGTCTGAAACCGGACAATCTTCAGCATTGGCCGAGAAAAAAAAGTCGCGTCATCGCATGCACACCGCCCGCCACGGCAAATGGGCCCGCAGATTCGACCACGAAGATAACATGGATCTGCACTACAACCGCGTCGATGGTCTGTTTGTCGCTGCAAAAGTTCCCCCCGCCTATGGTTATCGCAACAAGACGTTGAATATGGATCTCAACGGGTTTTTCGGCTATGGTTTTGCCGCAAAGAGATGGCAGTATCGCGGCAATCTGGAGTTTTGGCTGCTCGGTAACGCTTCCCTCGTCGCTGGAGCCACACTGTACGATTTCACCGATACCTACGATGCATGGTTGATCGATGAGGAGGAAAATACCCTGGCTGCGGGCCTGCTGCGTGAAGATTTTCAGGACTATTTTCGCCGCCAGGGCAGTGGAATTTACCTCACCGTCAAGCCGTTATCCTCGCTGCAAATGAAGGGCGGGTATTATGAAGACTCGTATTTCAGCCTCGACAAAAACACGGATTGGTCGCTGTTCGGCGGCAAAAAACGCTTTCGGGAAAATCCGCGCATTCAGGAAGGCGAAGCCCGCTCCTGGCGTGCTGCAT
The DNA here is from genome assembly GCA_011375275.1 of Bacteroidota bacterium. Lineage (GTDB taxonomy): Bacteria > Zhuqueibacterota > Zhuqueibacteria > Zhuqueibacterales > Geothermadaptataceae > Geothermadaptatus. The sequence continues at coordinate 5,439 of DRLW01000569.1, read as the reverse complement.
TGGAGCTCGATACGCGCGACAGCGATGTCAGTCCGTTTCGTGGCTGGTTCATCCGCGCCGAAACGGAGTGGAATACGCCACAGTCTGCCGGCTGGTTTGATTACGATCGCTTTCTTCTCGATGTCCGCCATTACATTCCGGTTGGTTTGAGCGAAAATCTCGACTTTCGCCTGCGCGCAGGAACATCGCGGGGGGAGGTGCCGGTGCAGAGTTTGTTTTATCTCGGCGGCATTTCCAGCCTGCGCGGGTATGGCTACAAGGAGTTTGCCGGTAACCGCATGGTACTGGCCAATATCGAATATCGTTTGAACTCAGGCAAGCGCCTGCGCGACGTGTTTCTTGCAGATGAGTTTAATCTGATTCTGTTTTATGACGCCGGCCTGGCCTGGTTTTCCGGTGCAGAAAACGCCGGCGCCGGGTTTGACAGCCTGACGTGGAGCAGCCTGAAGACCGATGTCGGGATCGCCCTGTCCGATTCCGAAGGCAGAGTGCGGCTCAACCTCGCCCGCCGTCTCGATGGCAGCTCCAAAGATATCGTCGTCACGTTCAGGATTAACCGAGCTTTTTGAGAAAAAAATGCACACGAAAAACTATCTCATATTCATGCTTCTGTTCATCCTGAGTACGCAGGTGCATGCGCAGGATGATGAGCTGCGCGTCAGGCGTATTTTCGAGCTTGAAGCCGGAAAACCCTATTCGTTTCTGCTGAAGATCGATGCCGGTGAACTGACGATCCGGCCCAATCCCATCGCTAATGAGGTGTCGGTGCTGTTGCAGTTTTCCGAGGAGGGGTTTGAGTATGATTTTGATTTTGATGAACGTCGCCGCAGCCTGGAAGTGCGTTTCGACAAAGACGGCTGGGTTGACGGCAATGATCATGATTTGAATGCCGAGGTGGAAGTCCTGCTGCCTTCGGCAGCGCTGCTGGACATAGAAAGCGAAGTCAAAGCAGGTGAAGTTGATCTCGAGCTCGGCGGGCTGTCGATCACCTCGTTTGCCTTCAAGGCCTGGGCCGGGTCTATCGACATCGATTTCAAGGAGCCCAATCGTGTACGCATGGAGTCTTTTACCATCAGTACAAAAGTGGGAGAAACCACGTTGCGCCGCCTGGGTAACGCCCGGTTTCGCGATGCACTGATCAACAACGGCATCGGTGAGCTCGATGTCGATTTCAAAGGTGAAAAAGTGGAAGACGCGCGTGTCGATATCGATCTCGATATCGGCGAAACACGGATCTACATTCCGGAAGAGTATGGTGTCAAACTGCGCGTGAGCAAGTTTCTTTTTCTGTCGCAGACCAGTCTTCCCCGGCGCTTGAGAAAGTCCGGGAAATATTACTACAGCGAAAACTACGATTCTGCTCAAGGCGTTTTGCGTTTGCTGGTGTCACCGGGGATCGGTGAGCTGCGCATCGTTTATCGCTGATAAACAAATGGCTGTTGAAATCATGGGTTCATTGGAGAACGTACCATGAAAAGGAAAGAACGGGTTATCGTGTTGCTCGCTGCATTGTCGCTGCTCTTGAGCGTGCCTGCAGCGTTGCCGGCGGGAGTGACGGAAAAGGTCATCGAGAGGACGTTACCGCTGGCTTCAGGTCAGCGTTTTGAACTGAAAAACATCAATGGCGCGGTTGAAATTTCTGCCTGGGACCGCTCTGAGGTCTCTATCCGGGCTGTGTTGCGCACCAAGGAGAGAGACCGGGAACGTGCACAGCAGTTGCTGGACGATACGGAAATTATCATCACCGCTGAGGGCGGTGACGTGATCGTCAATACGCGTTTGCCGAAACAGCGCAGGGATCAAGGCTGGTTTTCGTGGCTTTTCGGCGGCTGGCGGGGAGGTGTCAGCGTGCACTATTTCGTCACACTGCCGCGGGATATCGAAGCCGGGGTCAAGAGCACGAATGGCAGCATTACCGTGGCCAATTTCCGCGGTGCCCTGCGTCTGCGCACTACCAACGGCGGTATCAAAGTCAAAAAAACTGCGGGGATTATTGCAGCTTCTACCACGAACGGGGCGATTTCGGCCGAGCTCGTCGAGGTGGATAAACAGGCTGATATTTCTCTCAAAACCACTAACGGCAGTATCGTTCTTGGGCTGCCAGAGGACTTCAGCGGTGAAATCAATGCCCGCACGACCAATGGCGCCATCTCTTCCGAGCTTCCGGTTACTTTTGAGGGCACAGTCAGCAAGCGCCGCCTGCGTGGTTTTGTTGGCGAGGGCGACAGCGATGTCCGCTGCGAACTGGCGACGACCAACGGCTCGATAACGATCCGCAAGCTTGCCGGTGAAAAGTAAAACGGCGGAAAACATCTCCGCCGTTTCAGGAAAGGAGGGTGGATGGAAATCAGGAACATGAACTGACACGATGTGCCATTTCATGAACACCGCCCCTGAGCAAGACAAGCTTGATACCAGAGTGCCTCTTTTGAGCGTTATTTTCCCGTAACGTCCTAACTTCCATATTTACAGCGCTTTTTCTCCATCCTTATGATTTTTAAAAAGTTACATCGTGTTCATTTCCGCGTGGCAGTGTCTCATTCTGGTGCCGCTGTTTCTTTTTGAGACAGATCGTGACGATCGGGTGCATCCGCCCCGCCCTCCTTCTTTGTCCTGCCTGAAGGTATTTCTGCTTGCTTTTTTGCTGCATTCGCTGCATTATAGCCGGTACATATTTTTCCGGAACCGTCCGATATTTCATGCATCACCATTGTCCAACCATTGAAGCCTGCTGCAAAGAAAGCACGGGCCGGTGCCACCGGGTTTGGTGGAACGACCGGCCGGGAAAAAACCATGCAAAAGAAATCCTGTTTTCGCCATCCTGAAAAGATAACCAGCCGGAAGTGCTACGAATGCGGGAAACCGATCTGTTTTCAGTGCACCCTCAAGGCGAGTCACCATTTTTTTTGTGGCCGTAAATGCCACCTGTCGTATCTGCTGTTGAAATATCCCCGCAAGTGGCAGAAAAAATACGGCCGCAAAAAGAAGCGCCAGCCTGTGGACCCTGCCCTGCTGCGCTGGGCGACAGGGTTGCTGGTGGTTGTGCTCGTCTGTCTGGTTGCGGTGATCATGAAACGACTGTACACCATCGAGTCGGCCTTTGATTCCCTCGTCGTCGATCTGCAGGATAAACCGGCACAAGCTCCGCAGCAGCCTTCCGCACCGCTGCCAGACTCTCTGAAAGCCGTGATCAGTACGCGCTTCACCGTTACTTCGCCGATTAACGGCACCAAAATTCGCCGCAGCAGTTTTTCCATCGTCGGTGAGGCGCCGGATAATTTCGTGGTTATTCTCACCCGGGGCGAGCGGATCCTGAAATCAGCAGTACCCATTCGCCGCAGCTTTCGTTTTCGCAATGTGCCTGCAGAGATCGGCCGTAATGAGTACGTCGTGCGGGCGATCAGTCCGGATGCCAGCATGGCTATTATGGAAAAGCTGGTCATTTACATGGACAACCCGGCGCTCGAGCATCTGACCCGGGACTTCACCCGCGGCTCTGCCGGCGAAAAAATCATCAGCCTGACTTTTGACGGCGGATCCTATGATAATGCCGCCCGCCCAATCCTGGAAATTCTCGATCACTATGGCATCACTTCGACCTTTTTCCTCACCGGGCAGTTCATGAGCCGCTATCCCGAAATGGTAAAAGCCATACTCGAGCGCGAGCATGAAATCGGTAATCACACCTGGGACCATCCCCACCTGACGACTTTTGCCAGCAACAGGCGGCACAACACCCTGCCCGAGATGACGCGCGAGAGCTTTCAGGAACAACTGCGCAAAACAGCACGCACATTCACCCGGCTGACCGGCCGCAAACTGGCGGGCTACTGGCGCGCGCCCTTCGGCGAACACAACCGCAGCATCCGCACATGGGCTGCTGAGCTGGGCTACCGGCATATCGGCTGGACCAGTGGCCGCACCTGGGAAATGAGCATGGATACCATGGATTGGGTCGCTGACCGGGAATCGCCCGCCTATCACGCACCATCAGAGATCATGCGGAAAATCATACGGCAGGCAGAGGCCGGAGACGGCTGGGGCGCTGCCGGCGGCATCATTCTCATGCATCTCGGCACCCGGAGACACACGGATCAGATGTACGAGGCCCTGCCGGAGATGATCGAAAAACTGCGCGAGCTCGGTTATCGTTTCGTGCCGATCTCGGAAATGATCAGGTTGTCGGAACAGCGGACTTCGGAGTAGGGAGCTGCTATGGATGTGATGAACAGGCTGGATGAAAAGAAGTTTCGCCACGTCGATGATTTGCTGGCTTTTATCAGCATTTATGATGATGCGGCCCGTACACAGGCCTACCTCGAACTGCTGCGCGCGCATGCGCACGCTATCGAAAATCGGGTGTGCGTCGAGGCCGGCTGTGGGATGGGGCTGTTCAGTGCGGAGATGGCGAGGCTGGGAGCACGGAAAGTATATGCCGTCGAGCAGAATCCGCTCATGGCCGCGGTTGCGCGTGAGCAGTTACGGCAGTGGCCGCAGGTCGAGGTCGTGGAGCTGGCTATCCAGGAGTTTGAGCCCGATCACGAGGTGGATGTGCTGGTACACGAATTTTACGGCCAGTTTCTCTTCGATGAAGATCTCGCCGCTCTCGGGGACCTGCGCTTTCAACCAGGGCTGGTGTTGCCGGACGGTGGCGCACTCTACTGCAGCGTTTTGCCGGCAACGGCATATCTCGACGACACGGTCACGGCTGCTGCATTGCGCGAGTTGCAGGGCGTGCTCGTCTCCGGGCTTTTTGCGGAGACCGGAGAGGAGTTTCAGCAGAAGGCGCTGAGCTGGCAGTACGGACAACCTTTTGCCATGCACCAGCGGATCGATCTGCATGGCAGGGAAGGGGACCTGCTGGCGTTTGCCCTCGAAGTCAGCCATGCAGGCCACACGATTTGTCGCGCCGGCGAGTGCGACAACTGGGCGCTGGTCTGGACTCCCCGCGCTGGTGATGTCTGTGAGATCAGCTTCATCCCGGATGAGGGCGGGCATGATATCGAGTTCCGCTGGCTGAGTTAGCCCGGTTTTTCAACCTCCATCTATGCAATGAACAGGGCTTGCAGCGCTCAGTGTTTAAGAAAGCGCGCCAGCGTAAATTAATCTTTCGCAGAACCAGAAAAGAACAAGCTCCAGGGAGAAAACCATGCCGGTGACAACGATTGCCTGGGCCGACGGAATGATCCGGATGATCGATCAGACACGTCTGCCGGGGCAGCTTATCTATCTCGAAATCAGGGATATCTCCACTCTTGCAGAAGCGATTCGCTCTCTGCGCGTGCGCGGTGCGCCGGCTATCGGTGTGGCAGCTGCGTTCGGCCTGCTGCTGGCAGCGGAGCAGAGCACGGCAACCAGGCCCGAGGCCTTTTTCGATGAACTGCAGGAAACCGCGGAGCTGCTGCGCAACACCCGGCCCACGGCTGTGAATCTCGGCTG
>DRLW01000568.1 GCA_011375275.1 Bacteroidota bacterium | reverse complement strand
TACGCTCGATAAAAGGCAGTGCCCGGTATATGGGCTTTGCTCAGTTGGAGAAAGTCGCCAGCATCATCGAAGAAGGCCTGAAGATCGCTGAGACAGGTTCGGTTTCAGATGAGAAATTTTACGAGCTGCTCACCGAAGGTATCGTTGAAATCAACAATGCTCTGAGCGCGGCCCTGTCCGGAGAAATGTCTGGCGAAGAAAGCATGCCGGAGCAGTTGCCGGCCCCCACTTCTGTTTCAGGAGAGAAGGAGACAGAAGCTGTGGCCGCAGAGGCACAGCCGGCGCCGGCTGCCTCACCGGCTGCAGCTCCGAAAACCATGCGCGTCAATCAGGAACTGGTGGATACTTTTATGAACCTCGTCGGCGAACTCATCGTTGCCCGCAATGCCTTCGGCCATGTGGAGCGCCGGCTGGAAATGGGCAAGCAGGAACGCGCAGAGGCGCTTAAGGAACTGCGCAGCGCTTCGCTTGCTGTAGCCCGTATTTCCGAAGAAATGCAGAGAACAGTCATGGAAATGCGCATGGTACCGATCCGGAATGTGTTTCAGAAGTTTCCGCGCATGGTCAGGGATTTGAGCAGGAAATGCGATAAAAAAGCGCAGATACTGTTGCAGGGCGAGGAGACCGAAATCGACAAAGGCGTTGCAGAGGATATCGCTGACCCTCTGGTCCATATCATTCGCAACTGTGTGGATCATGGGCTGGAGAGCCCTGCGGAACGCACAGCGGCAGGCAAAAGCGAGGAGGGCACCATCATTTTGCGTGCGGCACACGAGGGGAATTATATCATCATCGACATCGTCGATGACGGTCGCGGTATCGATACCGGCGCTGTGCTGAAAAAAGCGATCGAAAAAGGGCTGGTCAGCCCTGCACAGGCAGGTGCCCTGAGCCACGAAGAAATATGCGCTTTCATCTTCAATCCGGGATTTTCCACAGCAGAGGAAGTGACGGATATTTCCGGCCGCGGGGTGGGCATGGATGTAGTGATGACCAATCTCAAGAAACTCAAGGGCACGGTGCATGTTACCTCCGAGCCGGGACAGGGAACAAAAGTCCGGCTCGAAGTTCCCCTCACCCTCGCGCTGATCGATGCCCTGCTCGTCCAGGTCGATGACCAGACCTATGCTCTGCCTCTGGAAGCCGTGGCAGAAACGGTGAAAATTCAAAGCAGCTCTCTGAAAACCCTCATGCGCAAAAAGGCGGTGTCGTTGCGCGGCGAGGTGATCAGCGTCGTCGATCTCGCAGAGTTGCTTTCTGTTGAGCGCACAAGAACCCCGGATGATGACGAGCTCACACTGTTGATCATGAAGGTCGGCAGCAACCGTTTGGGAGTCACAGTTGACCGGATACAGCGCAAGGAAGAAGTGGTCGTCAAGCCGCTGGCAGATTATCTGGCCGCCATTCCCGGACTTGCCGGCGCCTCTATTCTGGGAGATGGGCGTTCCATCCTGATCCTCGATCCGGCGGAACTCCTTACGGCCGCTTTAGGCCGGGCAGAACAAGCCGCCTGAACCAGCCTCACCCTCCGGGCAGCCGGCAGAAACCGGGGCTGGAAATGGCCGGTCGCCCCACATCATTCCCGGCCACTGCTCATGCCACTGCTACTGCTCTTTTTTCTTCAGACTCATCAACCAGGCCACCAGGGGTTGGATTTCCTCATCCCAGAAATCGAAATTTTTCATCGGCGTGCCGGGGATGGCTTTGAGCGGGTCTTTGAGGAATACCTTGAGATAGCCCGGTTTCAGCCTGCTGCCGACATCGCTCAGGTCTGGCCCGACTTCCCCGCCATCGCCGTCGATGGTGTGGCATCCGTAACAGGCATAATCGTCGTAAATATCCTTGCCTTCAGCGAGCATGGCGCTGTCTGCCGTGACACTGATTTCCGGGAAACGAAGGCTGTCAGTCTGGCTTGCCAGAAAAAGCGCCAGGGCCTGGCTCTCCCGCTCAGTCAGCCGAAAATCCGGCATGCGCACCAGCGGCCGTTTCTTTTCCTCTATCCAGCGGCGGCTTTCGGGCTTTAGCATGTAGGCAGCCAGCCATTCGAGCTGATATTTGCTGCCCGCTGCCTCAAGTGAAGGCGGAATATTGACGCCGCTGGGCGGCCCGTAGTGACAGGCGGCACACTGCAAAGTATCATAGAGAACCGATCCGAACTGCAGCAGGCTGTCCTGTGCTGCCGGCGTTTGCGCCACCGTGGCACCGAAGTGTGCTGAAAAAATGACCCCCAAAAGAGCTGCAGAAAAAAGCGTTTTAGTTTTCATCAGTACATCCAGATTACGAAGAGATAGCGCGCGATGCGCAGAGTGATTGCCATTGAAAAAAAGACCAACCGGTTCATGTGCACAACCCCGGCAGCGATGGTGATCGGATCGCCGATGACCGGCAACCAGGACGCGAGCAACGCCAGCCAGCCATATTTTTCCGTGAGCTCATGGGCCTTGCGGAAAAAACGATCCTGGTGGTGTTTCTTGAGCCAGTAATCCGCAGCCCTGCGCCCGATGAAATAGTTCAGCACCACGCCGAGGCTGTTGCCGATGCTGGCCCAGAGCAGCACGGCCAGGGGCTTCATTTTCAGGCTCAGCGCTCCGAGCACCGCAGCCTCGGAGCTGACCGGGACGATGGTCGCAGCGAGAAAGGTGAATGCGCACAGTCCGAAGTAGCCGTAATCTTCTATCCAGTTCATCGCTGCTGCACAGTCTGCCGGTGTCAGAGTGTTCCGGTTGGTGGTCTGATTATCCGGTTGATCCGGCACAGGCCGGCCGGGTGATTTTCCGATCCCCTGCTTTAGGCCTGATGGGCAACCGGGGAGTTTGTTCTATCCCGTAATCCATTCGTGATGGGGAAGCCCCCGGATGACTCGCGGTTGAGCGTTCACGCATGGAAAGTCGGGATAAAAATAACACAGCGGCCGGTCCCTGCGTTCAGGGCCGGTCGCTGTATGTTCAGATATGCCGCGGCGGGGCTGTTCTGGCAGGCCGCCGGACGGAGTTTTCCGTTTTCCCATGGTGTCAATACGCAGAGCGTATGACCGGGAAAGATGTTAGTTTGCCATTTTCAGAAAAGCAACGATCTTTTCTGTTTCGTCAGCCGTCAGGCTGGCGCGGACACGCATGTGCATGGTTGCGGTTTCCCATTGCGCATCGCTGAAAGCTTG
>DRLW01000567.1 GCA_011375275.1 Bacteroidota bacterium | reverse complement strand
GAGTTCGTCGCGCATCGGCTGCACTGCTTCCGGGTCGTACATCGGGAAATAGGAAATCTGAAAATCACTCATCGCATCTCTCTCTTTATGGGTTCAGCCCGTCGTGCAGACAGGCGGGGTTTGCGTTTTTTCTGCCGTAAATTTCACAGAAAGCCAAGCTCTAATTTAGCTGCTTCGCTCATCATGTCCGGTGTCCAGGTCGGTTCCCAAACCAGTTCCACTGTCGCCGAATTCACCTCATCCAGAGCAGCAACTACAGCCTCCACCTGGCCGGGCAGTGAGCCGGCAACAGGGCAGGCCGGCGAGGTCAGGGTCATGCGGATCTCGACATTGTTTTTTTCGTCGATGTGAATATCATAAATCAGCCCAAGCTCGTAGATATTGACCGGAATTTCCGGGTCGTAGCAGGTTTTCAGAGCTTCGACGACTTTTTCCCGCACCGCATCTTCGGTTTTCGTATCCGTCATTGTTCCTCCACACTCTCGCTCGGATTATTCAGTAGAGACAATTTTATTTTCATCATCGAGGGCAGCCATGGTCGTATGCCAGGACAGGGTTGCACACTTCACCCGCACCGGAAATTCGCGGACACCGGCAAAAGCCGCCAACTGGCCGAACTCATCGAGGTCCGGGATAGCCGCGTCTTCCCTGGTGAGCATATCCTGGAATTTGTGAAACAGCTCGCGGGCTTCTGCCACGGTTTTACCTTTCAGGGCAGTGGTCATCACCGAGGCTGAAGCTTTGGAAATAGCACACCCGGAGCCCTGGAAGCTCACATCCGTAATGCGGTCGCCGTCAACGTGCAGATACACGGTCAACCGGTCGCCGCAGAGCGGATTATGGCCATCTGATTTGTGGGTGGCATCCTCCATCACATGAAAATTTTTCGGATTTTTGTTGTGATCGAGGATGATTTCCTGATAAAGGTCTCGCAATTCATCCATCAGCCAAACACCTTTTGTACCTTTCTGATTCCCTGCACAAGCCTGTCAAAATCTTCAAATGTATTGTAAATGGAAAACGATGCCCGCGAGGTTGCGGGTACGCAGAAGCGTTCCATAACCGGTTGTGTGCAGTGATGCCCGGTACGGATCGCCACGCCTTCGTGATCGAGGATCGTGCCGACGTCATGGGGATGGGCGCTGTCGAGGACGAATGAGATGACCCCGGCTTTTTCGCGCGCAGTACCGATGATGCGCAGACCGTCTATGGCATCGAGCTGTTCGGTGGCATAATCGAGCAGGGCGCGCTCATGTGCTGCTATTTTTTCAAATCCGAGGCTCATAACATAGTCCAGAGCAGCACCGAGCCCGATTGCCCCGGCGATGTTCGGCGTGCCGGCTTCGAACTTGAACGGCAAATCGTTGTATGTTGTTTTCTCAAAAGTTACGGACAGTATCATGTCGCCGCCGCCACGGTATGGTGGCATGGCTTCCAGCAGAGCCTCTTTGCCATACAGCACACCGATCCCCGTCGGCCCGAAAACCTTATGTCCGGACAGGGCAAAAAAATCGCAATCCAGCTCCTGCACATCGACCGGCAGATGGGATACCGCCTGAGCGCCATCGAGCAACACCGGAACGCCGTGCGCGTGTGCCAGTTCGATGACTTTTTTTACCGGATTGATCGTGCCGAGGGAGTTGGAAATATAGACGACAGCCACCAGCTTCGTGCGCGGGCTGAGCAGCTTTTCATACTCTTCAAGAATCAGGTCCCCGCGGTCATCGATGGGGATGACCTTGAGGCGGGCGCCTTTTTCCTCGCAGACGATCTGCCAGGGCACGATATTCGAATGGTGCTCCATGGCCGAAATGATGACTTCATCGCCCGGGCCGAGATTTGCGCGGCCAAATGTCGCAGCGACGAGATTGATCGCATCCGTGGTCCCGCTCGTGAAGATGATTTCCTTCTCAGATGCGGCGTTGAGGAATTTCTGTGCGATGATGCGGCTGTCCTCGAAAGCCTTTGAAGACAGCTCCCCGAGGCTGTACACTGCCCGGTGGACGTTGGCGTTTTCCTGCTCATAATAACGCCTCAGCCTGTCTATGACCACCTGCGGTTTCTGAGTGGTCGCGGCATTGTCCAGATAGGTCAGCGGCTTGCCGTAAAACTCCTGCTGCAATACGGGAAATTCACGGCGGATAGCCTCGATATCTGCAGGCAGTAGCTCTGTTTCGCCTGGGGAGTGCACAGTATCCATAACTCAGGCCTTGTTGTTAAATCGTTCCACAACCAGCTCTTCCAGCCGTTCGCGGACGGCATCGATTTTAATATAGTTGAAGATATCACGGGCAAAAGCGAGGCGCAGCATGGCATGGGCCTCCTGCTCGCCGATTCCGCGTGCACGCAGGTAAAACAGAGACTCATCATCGAGCTCGCCGACTGTGGCACCATGGCTGCATTTCACGTCATCAGCAAAAATCTCGAGCTGGGGCTTGCTGTCGATGTGAGCATCATCGCTGAGCAGAATTGCCTGATTTTGCTGAAAGGCGTTGGTTTTTTGCGCATCCGGACGAACCATCACTTTGCCGTTGAAAACACCGTGGGCGCGATCATCGAGTATGCCCTTGTACAGTTCATTGCTCTCACAGTTGGGCACAGCGTGGTCGATCATCGTGTGGTTGTCGATGAGCTGGCGGCCGCTGCCAAAATAAAAGCCGATCAGGTGGGCCTCGCAGCGCTCCTCGGCCAGATGCACGTTGAGATTGTTCCGCACCAGGCTGCCACCGAGGTCGATCGCTACGGAGGTATAGTTGCTGCCCGTGGCCTGCTCTACCTGTGTCGTCGCAAAATGAAAAGCGTCTTTGCTCTCATCCTGAATACGGACATGCTCGACCAGTGCGTCTGCTCCAACGGAAATTTCCGTCACGCTGTTTTTGAAACTCGTGCCACCATCTAAGTTATAATGCCCCTCAACGAGGCGTGCCTGGCTGTTATCGCCGAAGAGAAACAAGTTGCGCGGTGCCGCCAGAAACTCCCGGCCCTCTGTCTTGCTCACATGCAGAATATAGAGCGGTCTCTCCAACACAACCCCGGCCGGGACCGAGAGAAAAACGCCGGTGCGGGCAAAAGCCGTGTTGAGCGCCGAAAAGGTTTCCTCTTCGTATGAGACGGTTTTCCCGAGAGCCTGCGTAACTGTATCAGCATGTGTGGTAAATGCATTTTCGAGGGTATCGAGAATGACACCATCCGGCAGGTTACTGACGCTTGAGAGCGCTTCATTATACACACCGTTGACAAAAACCAGCCGGTCTGCATCGAGACCTTTAAAGAGAAAAGGTGCCAGAGATTCTGCGGCAATATCCGGCGCCTCTGCCACCGGCTGGAACTGATGCTTGAGCAGCGGCGCAATGTTGGTGTATTTCCAGTCTTCGTTGCGTGTCGAGGGGAAACCGAGCTCTGCAAAGCGGGCGATCGCTTTTTTGCGCACAGCATGAAAGGGAAGCGACGCGCCACCATTCAGCGAATTTTCAAAATCCGCGAACGCTGTCTGGTACCATTCCCTGATATCTTTTTTTTCACTATCCATTGAGTCTTACCTGTTTCATTGTGTACGATCTGCGGCTTCTGTGACGAAACCTTTTTCTGTCTTCACTCTCTGTGTACCCCGCTCCATGTTCAAAACGGGATGCAGGCCTGATCATCAGGCTGTTACAGCGTCATTATCTTTCACCCAGTCGTAACCCTGCTCTTCGAGTCGCAGAGCGAGATTTTTATCGCCCGATTCGACGATACGGCCATCGACCAGGACATGGACATAATCCGGCACGATGTAGTTCAACAGGCGCTGGTAGTGCGTGACGACGATGAACGCGTTATCAGAGCTGCGCAGCTTGTTTACGCCGTTGGCAACGATCCGCAGAGCATCGATATCAAGGCCTGAGTCGGTCTCATCCAGGATAGCCAGTTTGGGTTCGAGAACCGCCATCTGGAAAATTTCATTGCGTTTTTTCTCGCCGCCGGAGAACCCGTCGTTGACCGAACGATGCAGAAACTTCTCATCCATTTCGATCAGTTGCATTTTTTCGCGGGCGAGTTTGAGGAACTGCATGGCATCGAGCTGCTCCTCGCCCCGGTGCTCACGGATGGCGTTGAGCGCTGTTTTCATAAAATGAGAGGTCGAAACGCCGGGGATTTCCACCGGGTACTGGAAGGCCAGAAAAACACCCTCACGTGCGCGCTCCTCAGGCGCCATGTCCAGCAGATCCTGGCCTAAGTAGGTCACCTCACCGTCGGTGACTTCGTATTCCTCCCGGCCGGCCAGGACATTGGCAAAAGTGGATTTACCAGAGCCGTTCGGCCCCATGATCGCGTGGATTTCACCCGGTTTGACTTCGAGATTGACGCCTTTGAGAATTTCTGTGTCTTCAACAGAAACATGCAGATTTTTGATCGATAACATGGTACTCTATGCTCTTTAGTTTGGGGTTGTCATTTTTTCTTGCCGGCAACCGGCACTTTTTATCTTCTGCGCATCGCGCAAGGAAAGCAGGAAAACTGAAAAATCCCGTTACGGCACCGTCTCACCGAATTGAAGGATTTCCCGGATCAGAAACATTCAGGAGCATCACCCGACACTACCCTCGAGGCTGATCGCCAGCAGATTGCGTGCTTCCACTGCGAACTCCATCGGCAGCTCCATGAAGACTTCCTTGCAATAACCATTGACGATCATGCCAATGGCGTCCTCGGTATCGATTCCGCGCTGGTTGAGATAGAAAATCTGGTCCTCTCCGATCTTCGAAGTCGTTGCCTCGTGTTCGACTTTGGCCGTGGTGTTGGAGATTTCCAGATAAGGGAAGGTATGTGCACCGCACTTGTCGCCGATGAGCAGAGAATCGCACTGGGAAAAGTTACGTGCGTTGTCAGCATTTTTGCTCACGCGTACCAGCCCCCGGTAGGAGTTCTGGCTCTTGCCGGCAGAGATGCCTTTGGAAATGATCGTGCTCCTGGTGTTTTTGCCCAGGTGGATCATCTTGGTGCCGGTGTCGGCCTGCTGATAGTTGTTGGTGAGGGCAACAGAATAAAACTCACCGATACTGTTATCCCCTTTGAGAATAACACTGGGATATTTCCAGGTGATTGCCGAGCCGGTTTCAACCTGGGTCCAGGAAATTTTGGCGTTTTCCTCCAGGCAGATGCCGCGTTTGGTCACGAAATTATAAATCCCGCCGACGCCGTTTTTATCGCCCGGATACCAGTTCTGCACGGTTGAATATTTGACCTCAGCATCCTTATGGGCAATGATCTCCACCACCGCAGCGTGCAACTGGTTTTCATCCCGCATCGGGGCGGTGCAGCCTTCGAGATAGCTGACATAGGCGCCCTCTTCTGCGACGATCAGCGTCCGCTCAAACTGGCCGGTGTTGGCGGCATTGATGCGGAAATAGGTGGACAGCTCCATCGGACAACGCACGCCTTTGGGGATGTAGCAAAACGAGCCGTCGCTGAAAACAGCCGAATTCAGGGCTGCGAAAAAATTATCCGTGTAGGGCACCACCGAGCCGAGATACTTCTCGATCAGGTCCGGATGGTTCTGGACTGCATCGGAAAAAGAGCAAAAAATGATACCGTGTTTTGCGAGTTCTTTCTTAAAAGTCGTGGCCACGGATACGCTGTCCATCACAGCATCGACCGCCACGCCTGCAAGCCGTTTTTGCTCATCCAGGGGGATGCCGAGCTTTTCAAAGGTTTCGCGCAGTTGCGGATCGACCTCATCCATGCTCTTCAGCTCTTTTTTGGGTTTGGGCGCAGCGTAATAGTAGGCATCCTGATAATCGATAGGAGGATAGTTCACATTGGGCCAGTGCGGCTCCTGCATTTTCTGCCAGTAGCGAAACGCCTTGAGCCGCCACTCGAGCAGAAACTCCGGTTCCTTTTTCTTGGCAGAAATAAAACGGATCGTATCCTCATTCAATCCTTTGGGGGCCACTTCTGTTTCGATGTCGGTCGTAAAGCCCCACTTGTAATCGCTCTGAGTCAGCTTCTCGATCGTCTCCTGCTGCTCGGCAGAGCCAAACTTATCGTCGTAATCGCTCTTCTGCGGCGTTTTGACGGTGTCGTTTTCAGTGCTCATGTATCTCTCTTCTCCTTGCTTGGGTTGTCGAATTGTGGCGCACAAGATACACTGTTTATACAAAAATGTCAAGATTAATATCGTCATTTTGCTATATTGTCGATTTATCCGCAGCAGCTCCTCTCAGAAAGCCGGATTCGCAGATATGTTTTGTCTCTTCAGCCGGGGGAATATGCCGTGGTGTTCAGCAGACAGGGTAATGTGCTCTCAAGGCGAGGAAGGCCATCATGTGAATTGGAGGGTGAGTGGAAAGGGAAAGAAACGCATGTCCAGGATCCGTGCGTATGCGGTCCGGCAACACACCGGCATCTCCTTTCGGCCGGTTCAGGGGAAACCGGCCGGAAGGCATGCTTTGCAGAAATCAGGCGGCGAAGGAGGAACCACAGCCACAGGTTCGCTGCGCATTCGGGTTGTTGAATACAAACCCCCGGCCGCTCAGGCCATCGGTAAATTCCAGTTCAGTCCCATCGAGATACATGGCGCTCTTCGAATCGACGAGAACTTTAAAGCCGTTTTGTTCAAAAACCTTATCATTCTGCCGCACTTCTTTTTCCAGCGTCATGAAATAAGTCAGTCCCGAACATCCTCCACCCTGCACGCCGATTCTCAGCGCCAGCTCATCGTCGTTTTCCTGCTCTATGATACGTTTGATTTCCTCGGCGGCTTTTTCAGTTATGGTTAACTGCATGATACAGACCTCCTTAAAAAGATGCGTCTCTATTTTCTATTCACTCTCTTGCGATAATCGGCGACAATCCTGCCGGCTCAAGTCCTGTATGCAGGGCTTTCCCCACCCTGACTTTCCTTGCCAGGCGCATTAGTTTATGAAAACATCCGGATAATACAAAGAAAAAAAGCTTTTTGCAAGTTTTAAGCAGGCACAGCCCGGTGAAGTACATCTCAGTGTACCAGCGCGTACGATCCACGGATTTCACCAGCACCACGTTTTATCGACAATCGCTATTTAAACAATAAGTTAGAAGCGATCGACAAAAAAGTGGCACAGGAGTTGTCTCTCTCAGGGCGAAACTCGCGGAGACGGGTTTCAGCGACTGAACAATCCGATCCTGAAAAAGACTTTTCGGGTGATTCGACACATACAAGGAGGTGCACCATGGCACGCATGAAATCTATCCTGACAGCAGTCATCCTTGCGGGTTTTCTCGCCCCGGCAATAGCTCAGGCCGGAGTTCGGGTTTATGTGAAAGTTAAGCCGCCGGTGCAACCGAAAACCCTCAGGGTACATGTGCACAAACCGCAGCCCGGGGCTGTGCGTATTTCCGGGCACTGGCAATGGAACGGCCACAAATATGTCTGGATCGATGGATACTGGACAAAGCCCCGGCAAGGTTATGTCTATGTTCCAGGACGCTGGAAGCACAATAAGCACGGATGGTATTGGATCAGCGGACACTGGAAACGCGTTCGATAAAACGAACACACTGCTGCGTGTACGGTGGTTCAGGACGAGCGCCGTACGTACAGCAGGTTTGGAATAAAGTCACGCACTGGTATGTTACAGAATTTCAGTATCAACTTCTCCAACCCTCTTCCTCCAACCCAACCCAAGCCCTGCGGCCCCGGTTATTCCACATCGGGGCCGTTTTTTTTAACGGGCCATGCTCTCTCTGAAGGCATAATAGCGACCGCCTGAGGCCGCGGAAATCCCCAGTTGTTTTTCCCGCTGGCGCTGCAGTGTCTCGAATGCCATGCGCTGCGATGGATCGATCGGGTCACCTGCTGCCGGGCGAATTTTCAGTGGATCGACCGGACGGCCATTATAATACATGGTATAATGCAGATGAGGCCCTGTGGCAATACCTGTTGCACCGACATAGCCGATAACCTGATTTTGCCGGACGCTCGCGCCTTTCCTGACATGCCGAGCAAGACGGGACAAATGGCCATACAGAGTGACGTAGGTGCCGTTTTTATGGGAAATTTTCACAGTGCGGCCATAGCCCCCAAGCCAGCCCGCGTGAATGACGCGCCCGTCTGCGGAAGCCACTACAGGCGTACCTTTGGCGGCGGCAAAATCCACTCCGGTGTGCGCCCGCACGCGTTTGAGGATAGGATGCCGGCGTCCTGAAGAAAAGTAGGAAGAAATCCGCCGATAGTTGAGCGGCGAACGCAAAAAGGTTTTC
>DRLW01000566.1 GCA_011375275.1 Bacteroidota bacterium | reverse complement strand
ATTTATCCTGGTGAATTATCCCCGGCCATCAGTCCCGGGCCGGGGTTTTTCAGCATTTTTCTGCACAGTTAAAACTCTGCGCCGACAGAGAAATAGTAAGCCGGTTTGTTCGAGGTCGTGATCAGGTCCGTGGACCAGGCCGCATCGATCCGCAACAGGAAAAAACCGACAAAAACCCGCGCGCCAAGGCCGTACCCCATCAGCACGTCCTGCAGTTGCGGTGTTCCGAGGTCTTCTCTGCTGCTCCAGAAGCGTGGTTTCGTGCCCTTGGTCCATGCGGTACCGATATCGGTAAACAGTGCACCGCGGATATTGACCATCCCGATCGGCAGGGGCCAGCCCAGCTGCAGATAGCGAATCAGCGGGAAACGGAACTCCAGATTGACCAGACCAAAGCGGCTGCCGACGCGTTCATAATAGTTTGTGCCTCGCAGCGGCGTTTCAAATGAGCTGAAATAAATCTGTTCCGGCCGGTCGATGCGAATCCCGCCGCTGAATTTCAGGTTAAGCCAGTTATCCATTCCACCGACAAAAAACAGCTGCGGGTCCTGACCTTCGCTCAAACCACCTGCCAGACGCACGACGAAATTATACTCCTTGTTGAACTTGAAGTAACGCCGGTAATCGCCACGAATGGTGAGAAAGTCGAGACCGTTGGTTTTGTCATACTTCGGGCTGTAGCTGATGGTAAACTGGCTGCGCGTGCCGTTAACCGGCCCGGTGGACCCCCAGACCGCAGTATCTTTGACATAGCTGAGGGTGGTCATAAAAACACGCAGCTTGCTGGCGAAGTTGATGTCGAAGTAATCGCGATTGATCCCGAGCCAGAGCACGGTGGCGTCGATGCGGCGATAGCGATCAAAAGGCCGGGAGAGAAAAAGGTTGGCGCCAAAATAGCGGTCGCGCATCAGCCCGAGGCGGCCACTGAAAAAGAAATAAACATTGTGGAAGGCGCCTACGCCGTAGTCTATCCGCTTGGGCAGATAAAAATAGCGCAAGGCATAGTTCGAGTTGCGCATATCATAATACAGGTCTGTGTAGAGCTCAACACGGTGGTCGCCGAAGATATCCGACATAGCGAGCTGGGTCGTCCCCTGCACGCCGAAAAACTGGCTGTATCCGGCATTGCCGTAAACGATATCCGGCGAAAATTTTGGTTTATATTTATAAACCTTGTAGTTGCCTGAATCATCTTTGTACCGCGTCGTATCCAGAAAAACGACCTTTTCTTCCGGCGGTTTGACCTCACCCTGGGCGAAATCCGCACCGAAGACATAGTTGCGAAATTTATCGTTATCCGACTTCGTAATCTCGACTTCGTCTTCTTCCTGCTTCTCTTCGGCCTCCCCATCTGTTCTGGCGAAAATATCCACCCCGCGCGGGTGTTTAACCAGAAAGTTGGTTTTTTTCAGCTCGATATCTCCGGGCTTGACTTTCAAGGGATTTTTCATCATGAAAATATCATAACCACCATAGAAAAAGGCTGTGAAAGCGAGCTTTGTGCCCTCTCCCCCCCAGGAAAGGTGTGACAGGCCGGTGATGGAGTTGGTGATCGGCCAGCTCTCGCCGGTATCCAGCTTGTAGAGAAAAATATTCTGGATGCCGTTAAGATCACTGGTATAAGCCAGCATGGTTCCATCAGGCGAAAAGACCGGTGATTTTTCCCAGCTGTTGACGGTGCTGGTGATCCGTGTGATCGGGTTGTTGCCTTCACCATTTTCAACGATGTAGATATCATAATTCCTGTAATCGAAATTGATGATGTCAAAATCAGGCGGGATTCGCGTGGGGTCGGTATAATCGCCGCGGTCGCTCATGAATGTCAGCCGGCTGCCGTCAGGAGAGAAGCTCGGCTCCAGATCCGTGAAAATGTCGTCGGTGATCTTGTGGAGTTTGCCGCTATCGAGGTTGACGGCATAAATATCCGACTGGCCATTGGCCATGCCCACGAAAGCAATTTCATGTCCCGCAGGTGACCAGCTTGGGCTGAAGACACCGTCGAGACCGAACTTGAGCCGGCGGACGATCTTCTTGCGCCGGACATCGACGATATTCAGAGCATCATCACCGTGCGACTTGGCCGCAAACGCGATATACTTGCCATCCGGCGACCAGGTCAGGCCGGGGCGCAACCAGTGCAGTTCATCGAGGTCGCCGGATGTCTGCCCGGAGACCAGCTTGCTCAAAATTTTACCATCGATCGCACTCATCAGGTAGATATCGAAATAATCTGAGCGGTCGGACAGGAAGACGATCTTATCGCCTTTTGGCGATAACGCCGGGCTGTTATTGATGAAATTGCGGTCGTGCAGGTGATCGGTCAGCTGTTTGGAGAACTCGCCGGGTTCCTCTCTGCCGGCGATATCCGGCCAGTACTCTTTCTTGAGATACTTATGCCAGCGCTTGGACAAATCCTCCAGCCCGATGCCGATGGCTTGCCGGAAGCCGCGTTCGACATTACGGCTGATCTTGATTTTGCTCAAAAGCTCGCCGACTTTCTCCTGCCCGTATTTCTGAGACAGATAATAGAGCAACGACTGGCCGCCCTTATATGCGAGGAAACCGTTCAGGTAGGGGATATCCGGTACGTAGCCGTTCAACGCAGCATCGCGCATGAACATATCGCTTTCCGTGTCCCAGCGGCGGCTCTCATATTCTGCCAGCCCCTCCACCAGCCACCCCGGCAGAGGCAGACGCGTTATACCCGAAATAATCGACTGCACACCAGAACCGAACATCATCTGCAGCATGACGGCGTGTGCCAGCTCGTGATGGATGACGTGGCGGAATTTTTCCCAGTCCCCCTCATAGGGAATCACGATGCGGTTTTTGAAAAATTCCGTAAATCCGCCTGTTGATTCATCCCCCGGTGACAGCGTGACGTTCGTCTGCTCGAAATCGTTATGGTTGTTGTACACGATGAAGGAGATGCGATCAACGAGCTCATACCGGTAATCTTTTTTGATTTTCTGATATGACTGCTCCGCCACTTCAGCGACGAACTCGGCGATGGAGCGCCCGCCTTTGGTGAAATAGATATCAAAATGCTCCGACTGGAGGTAGTAGGTATCGAATTCCTTGTACTGCACATGATTCTTGCCGAACTGCGCGAAAACCGATGTGGCGCCAGCAACAAGCAAAACAATACTGCTGATCACTTTACTACGCATTGTTAGGTACTCCTGAAGATTGGATAGATGGGATGGGTTCTTGAGAGGAACTTACAGTCATGCTCGGCATGTCACCCGCTATCATTAATTATTTGCCAAAGAGTTAACCTGAAGAATGAACGAATTTTACAAAAATCAGGTTTAATGATGTCTTTATTAAAAAGTTACGCAAAAGCACCCCACAGAGCAAAGTTTTTCGGTTATCCCGGTTTTTATCGTGCAAAGCATACATTCATCAAAACACCGGACTGGCCGGGCACCAGAGAAACCCGGGCCCAAAAAACGACCCGTATGACAGTGCCTTAATGGAGAACATGCTCGCGGGAACCATACGAGATAACAGCGGCGCCACATGCAGGACAGCGTTACAGAATCAGGATAACCATGGAGGCGGCAGAGTGCTGGCTAAAATTCACAGCGGGGATCAGCGCAGAAGCAAACAATTTCCGTGCCGTATGAGATAAGTATCCGGGCGAAGCGCAAGTCGTACGCAAATCGGGACAGATAGAGAACACGCAGAAAATAAATCGGATAATTATACTACACACGTCACGTATGGTTCATTCCCGCACATTTCCCGATCAGGACATGATCTGTATGAAATTGACACTACCGGTTAGCAAAGCAACGAACTCCATGTTGCGGTTATGCGATTGAGTAGTGGCATGAAATGTCCCGGTTCCTCCCGATTAAATTTCTGTATTTTACATCCCGGGCGTTGCTGAAAGAGTTGAAGATTTTGCTCGCAGCCGTGCGCCGGGCGTGCAATTTTTTCCGGCCGGCGGCAGATTGTAACCCTGTAGTGTGACGATGCTTTGACACGAGAATCTCCTGCAGCAGAAATTTCGGTCATCGCCTCGCGCAGGGTTATGAATTCTTCAAGTCAAGCAGCTCTCAGCCGGCAGTACTCACGATGTGTGCGGGCGCTCCGCGAAACGCAGAGGAAACGAGGAAGCTGGTAGGAACAATCCCGGCATTTTTTTGATCGAGCTGAAAAGTCAGAGAACATCTGCGCACCTGAGCGCCCGGACAGATGGCGCCGGCACAGTGCAATCCGTTTTATGGCAGTAAAAACATCAATAAAATAGCTCAAACCGTTTTGAATTGCAAGCTGAAAACCCGGCCGCTGCACACGTGCCGGCAGATTGTTTTTCTTGCCATTCAGAGTACGAATGTTTATTTTACCCCGCACATTTTACCGGTAAGCATCCACACTTCTGCCGCCAGACAGGCATGTATCGTGACTGCCCGGAATCATCACGCTCTTACCGGTGTTATCATACCTCGCCACGTTATCCATTCTCTCAATATTCAGGAAAATGTCATGAAAAGCCAGAAACTGAAACGATTGCCTTTTTATCTGACCATACTGCTTTCGGCGCTGCTCTACATGACCTGCGGCACCCAGGATGACCGCGACAGGATTCGCGCACAGATGGGAGAGCCGGACAGCATCATTACCCGGGGCGCTGACCCTTTCTGGCGCGAGACGTGGTACTACGATCAGGCTGGCGTTGCTTACGAATT
>DRLW01000565.1 GCA_011375275.1 Bacteroidota bacterium | reverse complement strand
GGTTGGCTCTTTTTTGCACCGGAGGGAATGAGCATCCTGCCGCTGCTGACAAAGCTGGCGGATATTCGCCTGTTGTATGGCCTTGCGGCTCTTGCCGGAGCTGGTGTGCTGATCTCGTTTTTCCTGCGCAAAACACCCCGGCTGCGCGTGCGCATCCGTCGCCGGCTGCGCGCTTCACGCCTGCACTCCTTTGTCAGCCGGCACTTCAGCAAAAGCGCACATGATTTCACTCTGGCCTTCAAACTCATCTCACGTGGTGGAAAACGTTTTTTTATCATCAATGTCGTGCTTGCAGCAATTCAGTGGGGTATGCGCTACAGCGTCTTTACAGCTATTGCCGCTGGCATGGGACTTTCGCCCGAGCCGATGGCGTTTCTGCTGTTGCAGTGGATGGTCTTCATGGTGATCATGCTCGTGCCCACCCCCGGTGCGATTGGCGGCGCGGAGATGACGTTCATGGTTATCTTCAAGGATTTTCTCCCGGCCGGCATGCTCGGAGCCGCAGCCAGCGCCTGGCGCCTCGTCGCCACCTACCTGCAACTGCTCGCCGGCGCTGCTCTGATGCTCTATTTTGAAAAACCCTCTCTGAAAAAACACAGCAGCACCCGGGAACCCTCTCCCGAACCCACTGTTGTCGATATCTACCCCGTCAACTCACAGGTACCGGCCCGGCCAATCCCCGAAGAACTTTCCCGCCATCAGCAAACCTGATTTACATTTGGATGCAAATACCACACATCTTTTTTGTCACAGAAGCCTTGTCAGCAGTACTTATGCGGGGAAAGGCTATGGCACAAAAATTGATGTATCAACGGCGTTCTTTTGGAGTGACAACTCTTCGTCATATTTCCCTGATATGTTGCTGGCATCATCTCTCTACCATATCACACATAACTCGAACCAATGGGGTACAATCATGAACTCACGACTCTTGACGCTTGCTATATTCGTTGCGCTCTTTGCCTTGGGCTGTGCCGGCAGTACAGCGCGAAAATCCGTGGATGATAACCAGGAAGTGGCCCGAATCACTGTTGAAAATCTCTTTGGCAAAGGTATAAGCGTCTATTACAGAGAGCCGCTGAATCCATACCTTTATCTCGGCTACATCCCGGTCGGCGAAAAACGCACATTTCAGGTCAAAGGCCCGTTCTATGAAACCCGTTTTACTCTGATCGCCAAGCCCACTATCGGCACACCGTTCTATGTCAATATTCCCGTTGGGCTCCAGGCAGGCAAAGAGATTTACTGGGCTGCTGAACACCGGCATTTTGCCAAACTGGAGATGAGCGAACCAGCGACGGAATAATTGTCCATTCGACCATCTTGTTACCCCGCTTTTTCATCGATGCAACAGTGCCAGACACAAGCAAAGCGGGACAGATATTTTCCTTTTCTCTTCATCCTCTCAATAAAAGCTCCGGTGCTTGCGCCGGAGCTTTTTTGTTCCCAGCCGGCGATACCGAAATCACCATTTCGTCACTTGAAATTTGCGCCATAATTCTTACCTTTAGCGGTCCTGTCGCAGAAATAAGGAGCGCGGAAATCTGCGACGGGTGGCGGTTATTCACACACACAGGAGCACGTCATGCGCCCCCTTCGCATTCTCGAGACTTCCCTGTACGCCGAAAATCTCGACGACATGCAGAAATTTTACTGTGACATCATCGGGCTGGAGCTTTTCTCCCGCGTCGAAGGCAGGCATGTTTTTCTGCGCTGCGGCCAGGGCATGCTGCTGATTTTCAACCCGGAAAGAACACAGCAGGCAAACGGTTCTGTTCCCGAACACGGCACCCATGGCGCCGGGCATGTCGCTTTTGCCATACCGGCGCATGAGCTGGAAAAATGGCGCGGGCATCTGCAGCGCAACAACATCGAAATCGAAAAAGAAATCACCTGGCCAACCGGCGGGCATTCGCTCTATTTTCGGGACCCCGCCGGCCACAGCATCGAACTGGCCACGCCACAAACCTGGAATTTTGACAACTAAATCCGCCAGCCGGCGGCCTTTCTCAGCAGGAGCGACAAGCAATGGAAAAAGCACAAGGAATCACCTGGGACCTGTCCGCACTGTACAGCAGCGACACGGATCCAAAAATCGAACAGGATATCGAAACAGCGCAGAAACTGGCGCAGGATTTTAAACAGAAATACCATGGGAAAATCAGTGGCTCCGCATGCGATGCCACCCTTCTGCTGAACGCTCTGCAGGACTACGAAAACCTGCTGGCGCATATTTACCGGCCCTATGCCATGGCCAGCCTGCTCTTCTCCGGGGATGGCCGCTCGGATACCTACAAAGCCTTCATCGCGCGCGTGCAGGAGCTGTACACGAAAATCAACAACACCACCCTGTTCTTCTCCCTGGAAATTCAGAAAATAGAGGATGAACACCTGCAAAAAATGCTGACCGACGAGCGGCTCAAACCCTACAGCCATCACCTGCATTCCCTGCGATTATTCACACCATACACGCTGAGCGAACGCGAGGAACAGCTCATCAACCACAAAAATTTGACCGGTAAGACAGCATTTGTCAACTTGTTCAATGAATTCACCTCATCATTCGAATGGCAATTTGAGATCGACGGCGAGACCAAAACCATGACCGAAAGCGATCTGCGCCAGCTCGTGCGCAGCGCGGATGCAGAACTGCGGCGGCGCGCCAAAGCAGCGCTCGACGGCAAATATGGCGAAAACGCCCTGATTTTCACCAACATTTTCGGCAATCTCATCCGCGACCACGCCGGCGAGATGGAACTGCGCGGCTACGACTCGCCCATCCAGCCCTCCTACCTGCGCAACGACGTTCCCGGCGAGGTTGTCGAAACCATGATGCGCGTCACGGCGGAACACTACCACCTCGCACGTTCCTACTATACAATCAAAGCCCGGCTGCTCGGTGTGCCCAGGCTTGCCGGCAGCGACCTGTACGCGCCCATCGACACCAGTGAGACCAAAATCCCCTTTGAGCAGGGCAAGGAGCTGGTGCTCGACAGCTTCACCGCCTTCTCGGCTGAGTTCGGCAGCATCATGCAGCGCGCTTTCGACGAACGCTGGATCGACGCCGAGATCCGGCCCGGCAAGCGGGGCGGGGCATTCTGCCACGGTATTCTGCCTTCGGTGCACCCCTATGTTTTGCTCAATTACGTCGATAACCTCGACAGCGTGTACACCATGGCGCACGAGCTCGGCCATGCACTGCACGATGTGCTCTCGGCAGAAAAGCAGACGCTGCTGACCTACCACCCGCCGCTGGTTCTGGCCGAAACCGCCTCGGTTTTTGCCGAGATGCTGTTGACCAAAAAACTGCTGCGCGAGGAAACGGACCAAAAACGCCGCATCCAGATCATCGCTTCGAAGCTGGAGGATTTTTTCGGGACCATCTCACGCCAGACCATGTACACCTACTTCGAACTCGATGCCCACCTCGAAGGCGCAAAACGCCGCCTCTCTGCGGAGGATTTCAGCCGGCTCTGGCTCAAACGCCGGGATGAGATGTACGGCGATGTCGTCGATTTCCTGCCCGAAGAAAAATGGTTTTGGGCGGTCATTCCGCACTTTATTCACACCCGGTTCTACTGCTACGCCTACACTTTCGGCGCTCTGCTCGTTCTGGCGTTGTACGATCAATACGAAAAAGAAGGCGAACCCTTTGTCCCCAAATACCGCGCTCTGCTCGCTGCCGGCGACTCAGACACACCCGAAAATCTGATCCGTTCCATGGGCATGGACTTTCGCGATGAAAATTTCTGGCGCGGCGGCTTTCGCGTCATATCCGATCTGCTCGACGAGCTGCAGGCGCTGGTGTGAGGTTTTTTCTGAAGCGAAGAAAGCAGAACCGCTGCCCTGCTCGATGGCTTTCTGATTATCCATTTAACTCAGCACGGTTGCATCTTTCGGCAGTCCGCCTGACCACAGCACATGCCTGCACCAGAACTGTCATTCCGGTTTCCCCGCAGGGGAAGACCGGAATCTGCCGGCCTCAGGCACGTGGGCGAAAAGATGAGACCCCGGCACTGCGCTTCGCCTGGACGGAATGACAGATGCTGGTATCTGACTCTGACCCGTTTGCTGAGTTAACTGGATACCCGTAACCTGAGTCCTGCAAGAATCTGTTTCAGCTTCACTTTCTGTCATACCGGCCACACAAAGCTCCCCGGACGCATTTCAATTTCTCCGACTTCCCTTCCGCGTGCGGTTATCGAAGAATAAAGGGGGACTCCCCTGCTTTCTCATGGTTGTGATACTTTTGTGAACTTTTTTTCTTATATTGTTCCGTTCAATTCACAAATCAGCATGTCAGCCGGGGGATGGGACAATTTTCAGGGTAACGCCATGGTAAATCAGGCACAAAAGATCATCATCATCGAAGACGATCCGGATATCGCCGAGCTGGTACAAATTCATCTCGGTGATCTTGGATATGAGCTCGACTGGGTAGGTAATGGGCGTGAGGGGCTGGAACGCGTCGAGGACAACAGCTATGCACTGGTCATTCTCGATTTGATGCTTCCAGGTCTCGACGGTTTCGAGGTTTGTAAACGCATCCGGGCAGGCGACAAATACACACCTATCCTGATGCTGACGGCAAAATCCGAGGAGCTGGATAAGGTGCTCGGCCTCGAGCTCGGTGCAGATGATTATCTGACCAAGCCCTTCAGCATCCGCGAGCTGGTGGCCCGGGTCAAAGCCATATTTCGGCGTATCGAGGCAGAAAAGGAAAAGGTCAGTCGCGAAAATAACGATGAGTACATCTGCTTCAGCAATCTGGAAATTTTCATCAGTAAGCGCAAGGTGTTGCTTTCCGGCCGCCCGATCGAGCTCACAGCCAGGGAATTCGACCTGCTGGTACAGTTTGCTACCAACCCAGGACGCGCGTATTCACGCCAGGAGCTGCTCGATCTCGTCTGGGGGTATCAGTTTGACGGCTACGATCACACTGTGAACTCGCACATCAACCGTCTGCGCAACAAGATCGAACCCTCGGCCGCAGAGCCGAAATTCATCAAAACCGTGTGGGGCGTGGGATATCGATTTGTCGAAAAAGACGAGTTGGAGGACGAGTCATGAGTTTTTTTCGCAGCCTGTACGGTAAAATTTCGTTGATTTTTCTCGCGCTGCTGCTGGTGATGGCACTGATCCAGGT
Organism: Bacteroidota bacterium; assembly: GCA_011375275.1. Taxonomy (GTDB): domain Bacteria; phylum Zhuqueibacterota; class Zhuqueibacteria; order Zhuqueibacterales; family Geothermadaptataceae; genus Geothermadaptatus. Next base: position 1,619 of record DRLW01000565.1, on the reverse strand, counting down.
CGGTATTTCCGTCAACGCGGCGCTACACTATGTGCAGGAAACCGATCAGAAATTAAACCAGAACCTGGCCGCGAATCTCGCGGAAGAGTTCAGGCCTTTTCTCAGCGATACGCTGAAATACTCCGACATCCAGCAGACCATGCACTTTCTCATGGTGACCAACCCCCGCGTCGAAATCTACCTGCTCGACAGCACCGGCACGATTCTGACCTTTTTCGCACCGCCTGAGAAGATCAAACGCCGTCGTGTCTCGCTGCAGCCGATCCGGCAGTTTCTCGAGCAGCCCGGCAGTCTGCCCATCCCCGGAGATGATCCCCGAAGTCTGCGCAGGCAGAAACCGTTCTCCGTGGCCAAAGTCCAACTGACGCCGGAAAAGCAGGGCTATCTCTACGTCATCCTCGGCGGGGAAGATTATGACTCTGCTGCGGCCATGGTGCGGGACAGCTACATCCTACGCCTGAGCACAACCATTTTGCTCAGCGTCTTTCTGCTCACCGGCCTGGTCGGTCTGCTGCTTTTCAACCTGCTGACGAAAAAATTCCAGCGCATGACCCGGGTCGTGCGTGAATTTGAAAACGGCAACTATCGCCGCCGCATCGAGCTGGCTTCTCAGGATGAAGCAGGCACACTGGCGCGGGCATTCAACCAGATGGCCGACACCATCGTGCGCAACATGGACGAGCTGAAACGTACCGACGATCTGCGCCGCGAGCTGGTTGCAAACGTGTCGCATGATCTGCGCAGCCCCCTCGCTTCTCTGCAGGGCTATATCGAGACGATCCTCATGAAAGACGCCGAATTGCATCCGGAGGAAAGGGAAAAATATCTTCACATCCTGCTGAACAACACACGCACTCTCAACAGCCTGGTAGGAGAGCTGTTCGAGCTCTCCAAACTGGAAGCCCGCCAGATCGAACCCAATATCGAATCCTTCTGTATGGCCGAGCTGACCCAGGATATCGTATTGAAATTCCAGCCTGCGGCGGAGAAAATACCGATCACTTTGCGGGCCGAGCTTCCACGCAATCTGCCGCACGTCCGCGCTGACATCGCTCTGATCGACCGGGCACTTTCCAATCTGATCGACAATGCCCTGCGTTTTACGCCCCGCGGCGGCACAGTGACCATAGACCTGAAGGCAAAAAACGACCGCGTTTTTGTCGCGGTTTCCGACACCGGCGAGGGCATCCCTGCGGAGGAACTGCCGCGTATTTTCGAGCGCTATTACCGCTCTGAACGGATCAACCCACGCCGCACAGGCGCCGGGCTCGGGCTGGCCATTGCGCAAAAAATCATCGAACTGCACAACAGCCACATCCAGGTCAAAAGCGTTCTGCGCCGAGGCACGACCTTTTCTTTTGCATTATCGAGCCGGTAGTATCCGGCAAACCATTTTCGAAGAACTCCTGCAGGATGCGGCATTGCAGATACAAGAACTGATGAAGTGATATCCGGTCATAGTGACGGTGCACAGCCAAGCACTCTGAATCGGGACAAGAACTTTTTGGCGACTTACAGGCACGATAACTCGTGCACTCCCCTCTCGTCACACCGCGACAGCGCATAAGCGCAGCGAGATACCACCGGCTCTTCTCTCGTCACACCGCTCCAGCGGTGTG
>DRLW01000564.1 GCA_011375275.1 Bacteroidota bacterium | reverse complement strand
TTAAAGTTCATTCTGCTGCCGACGATGCTTAGGGTGTTTAAGAGCTGGATAGCCGGCGATTCGAAAATGAATATTATTAACTGCTATTTTATCAGCAGGTTATGATATAGAATCTCCGGATGGATTCCGGTCTTCCCCTGCAGGGAAACCGGAAAGACGGCTCTGGTGCAGGCATGTGCTGTAGCCGGCCAGGAGTCCCGGTCTGATAATCCGGCACGGTCTTCTTCCTTCCGGCAGGGGGTGAAGTGGAAGGGATAATTTTTACGCGGGAGCGATGATGATAATCGATGATGTTCAGTTATTACGCCAGCGCATTCTCAACACGCGTGACAAGGAGTGGTCTGATGAAATCGCCTCATTCCTGGTCACGGCACTACAGAACAAGGACTCCGGCATCCGCGATGCCGCCTGTTCGGTGCTGCGGGAGAATCCCGAACCCGGAGCAGCCGCCTTGCTGGTTCCGCTGTTGGCGCACGAGGTTATCGATATCAGAAATATGGCCAGCGAGTTGCTCATCTCCTTTGGCCCGGTTTCCGTGCCGTTTCTGCTGGAAAATTTCGAGAGCGCTGATGGCGATACGCGAAAATTTATCGTCGATATTCTCGGCTTGATCAGAGACCGCAAAGCCGTGCCGTTATTGCAGCAGGCCCTGGATGATCCCGAACCCAATGTCGTTGTCTCGGCTGCCGAAGCTCTGGGTAAGATTGCAGACCCGGGTGCAGTGCCTGCTCTAATCGAACACTACCACGCTGTTGAGGGCATGGAACCGGTGACCATCGAAGCCCTGGGTGCCATTTTGACGCCCGAAGCCGAAGCTTTTTTGCTGGATCTGCTCGCAAAAGAGAGCCTGTTCAACTGCTACACCGTGCTCGATGCTCTGCAGAATTCTGAAAATACAGCCACGGCTCGCGAGCTCTATGATCGTATTTTCTCATATCGCGATGAGCTCAAAACAGATATCCTGCGCACGGTTTTCATGATTCTCTTGAAAAATGATGAAGCGCTTGAGATCCGTGAAAGCCTGCTCGAGCTGCAGGACAATTTTTTCGAACTGCTCGAAGATGAAGACTTTTCCTATCGCTATGAGTTGCTGCGCATCCTGCCGGCATCTTTTCTCGAACGCAGCCCGGATCGCCTGCTGAACTTGCTCGCGACTGCTGATCCGGACATGGCGGACGTACTCGACGAAAAACTACAGCAGTGCCGCAAAGAGACGGTCGAAATGCTGGCACATAAGAGCAGGGAGAATGACCTGCCCACGCCTGCTCTGGTCAGTTTGCTCAGGGCGCTGATACAGCATGACAGCGATGCCGCGGAATCCCTGTTTGCCGATCTGGCAGAGGTGGATGATGCCGAGGTTCAGTTGGGCCTGGTTCAGCTCGTTGCGGACCACCCGACACAGGGTGGCATCGAGGTCGTAACCCGGTTGCTGGACAGGGCGGATGAAATCGTCCAGCAGGCCGCGTATTATGTCCTGAGTGCGCATGCTGAAAACGTTCCATCTGAAGTTTTTGAAGCAGGCCTGGAAAGCAATGATGAAGTTATCCGCGAGCAAAGCCTGGAAGCGATCGCGCGCAGCAATCCTGAAAAAATGACAGCCCTCGTCGTCTCACTGCTGCAGGATGATGATGCAGAGCGGATATTGCTGGCTCTGAAAATCGCCGAGAACCATCCCGGCTATGTTTCCTGCCAGTCGCTTTTCCATTTGCTCGAGCATGATCGCGCCGATGTCCGGGTCGCAACCGTGCGTGCTCTGGCGAAGATCGATCATGAAGAAGTTTCCTCACAGCTCGTATTTTTGCTCAACGACAGCGAGGCACCGGTGCGCAGGGCGGCTCTGCAGGCATTGGCACAGCTCGGCAGAGAGCAGGTCATGCCAGTGATTAAAGCCGCTTTGAACGATCCGGATGTGACGGTACGTATTGCCGGCCTCGAAGCGATCCAGCGTCACGGTCTGGAAGAGTTCGTGCCGGATTTATACCAGCTCGTCGTCTCTGACCAGCGTCTGCTACAGATCAAATCTGCCCAGGCGCTGCTGAATCTCCGCGGCCGGAATGAGGCGGATGCCATCCGGGAAAAGTTGCAGCAACACGGTTTGCCGGTTGCGTTTCTGAAGGACCTGACAGAGAGCATGTGATGCCAGTTCAAACAGGAAAAACTCCCGGTGCGTTGCGCAGCAATCCATACGGCAAGGAAATCCGTATGACGGATGATGAATTCGAGCAACTGGTCCGATTCATCTACGAGAAGACCGGGATAGAATTTAAGAGCAGCAAAAAGTATCTGCTCGAAAATCGTTTGTCACCACGTCTTGTCGAGCTCGGCTGCACCTCGTATCATGATTACCTGCTGTTGCTGAAGTACGACAGCAACAATGAATTTCAACACTTTACCAGTGCGATTACCATCAACGAAACGAGCTTTTTGCGCAACATGCCGCAGCTTCGGGTTTTCGTCGATGAGGTGCTGCCCCGGGTTGTCAAACAGGCTCAGGACAGGGCAGTTCGCAAAGTACGGCTCTGGAGTGCCGGCTGTTCCAGCGGCGAGGAGCCGTATTCTCTGGCATTGTTGATCGCCGAAAAACACCCCCGGCTTTTCAACCAGAAAGCCGTCGAGATTGTCGCCACAGATATCGATGAGGAAATCCTGGCCAAAGCACGGGAGGGGGTGTACAGCGAGTTTAGTTTACGCAATTTATCTCCGATACAGAAAAACAACCATTTTACCCGGGAAGGCAGATATTTTCGAATTACGCCGAAAATCAAATCTATCGTTCGCTTTACGCGCCTGAACTTGCATGACAGTGCGCGCATGCGCCTGATGCATGATGTTGATATTATTTTTTTTCGCAATGTCATGATCTACTTCGGCACCGAAGCCCGCAAGCAGATTCTTGCCAACATGTATGACAGTCTGAATCCGGGAGGGTATCTCTTTCTCGGCCACTCGGAGTCACTGCATGGTCTGACCAAAGCATTTAAGCTGGTCAACTTTGGCAAAATCATCGTCTATCAAAAACAAATACGGGTATGACCCTATGAGTGAACAGAAGAAAAAGGTTGCCCTTGTAGCAGATGATTCATCTACGATCCGCAAGCTGATATCCCTGACACTCAAATCCAGGGGGACCAAAGTCGTCACCGCAAGCGACGGCATGGAGGCGCTTGAACTCCTGCCGACACTGGATGTGGATTTGATCATCACAGATCTGAATATGCCGAATATCGACGGCTATGAGTTTATCAGAATTGTGCGCGAGAACGATTATTATCAGGATGTCCCGATCATCATCCTGTCGAGCGAGAAGGAAAAAGAGGATATCGAGAGAGGGATTGCCGCCGGGGCCAACAGTTATCTGGTCAAACCCTTTGTGCCGGAAAAACTGCAATCAGAGGTTGAAAAATACCTTTCATGACGCCGGGGATGGGGAATACAGGTTTTTGACGAGAATGTTGCCCTCAGTATGCGGCCTGGCACCCGCGAGCACTGTTTTGCAATCCCGACTATCACGGCGTACTGCGCCGGTCAGAGAATAAATTATCTGGTTATCGACTTAACTCAGCTAACTGAGCCTGCCCAGATACCAAATGACGATTCTGGTGTGGGCACGTGCCGTGCTCTGGCGGGCCGGCTGAAAAGATGCAATCATGCTGAGTTAAATGGATACCCGGAAATAAATTAGTCTAATTTCATAACCTTCAAGGAGTTAAAAAGCTATGGGATCGATTAAATTCCTTGCTGTCGATGATTCACCCACCATGCGCCGTATCGTAGCAAATACGTTGAAGCGTATCGGATATGATGATGTTGTTGAAGCCACAAATGGCAAAGAAGCACTCGAACGATTGAACGAAGCTCCGGTGGACTTCATCATCACCGACTGGAACATGCCGGAGATGAATGGTCTGGAGTTCGTCAAGTCGGTTAAGGCAGACGAGAATCTCAAGGATACGCCGATTCTGATGATCACCACACGTGGTGTGAAAGAGGATATCGTCGATGCGATGAAAGCCGGGGTGAACAGTTATATCGTCAAGCCCTTCACGCCGCAGGTGCTCAAAGAAAAGATCGACTCGATTTTAGGCTGAAGTTGTCGGAACGTGTGTGCAAGATGGCGTTGTTGCCTGATTCCGGGGACAGCCGGTATTCTATATTTCTGGAGGATAAGATGACTCAGCGGGAAGTGAAAATAATGCTGAAAAAAGTTGAAGAGGTCAAGGCGCTTTTTGTTTTCGGACAGCGTGTTGTCCCTTTTCTCGAAGAACTGGTTCTCTTCGTGCAGGAAACGACGCCTGTTTTGCAGGAGATGAATTCCAGCATAGAAGAAACATCGAAAAAGATGCCCTATGCTGTAGAGAAGCTCGATCAGGTAAACGAGACAACCGAGCAGGCAACCAACGGCATGCTCGACGGCATCGATCGGATACTGGCGGATATCGATGACATCACCACAGGGATCGATGAGCTCGAAGAGCAGTTGAAAAACCGCCTCGATCGTGATCGTGAGATGATCCTTAAGCTTGCCAGCAGCATGGATGGCGAAGAGGAAACCAGGGCTGCAGAAGTGGAAAAGGAACTGAAAATCCTCTCCGAACAAACCCTGAAAAAAAGCCCGATCCCGCGTATCCGTGAAAAGATAGAAACCGTTCAGGGCGAGGCTTTTGATCTGATCAACGCCCTGCAGGTTCAGGACATCACCAGCCAGCAGATTATGGCTGCGAACCATCTGATCGAATCCATTCAGGGGAAACTGTCCGAATTGCTGACTAAATTCTCGGGCATCGAAGTGCAGGAAATAGAACGCAAAGATCGCGCATTCGATCCCAATGCTGTCTATCAGGACCGGCAGGACCTGCAGAAAGAGATCGACGAGGCGTTCAAGCAGCAGAAGGAAGCAGATGACCAGAAGCAAGACGATGACGAACCCCTGCCGGTGACCGAGGTCAGTACAGAAGAGACAGAAAAACTGCAGCAGCCGGTGTCAGAAGAAGAGCCTCCACCGGATGATGGCGAAAGTAAAACTCCTGTGAGCCAGGAAGAAATCGATGCACTGTTAAACCAGATGAAATGAAGAGAAACGGAGCGGGAAGACATCATGGATGATGGCATGGATTATATGGATGAGATCGTTGCCGAGTTTGTCATTGAAGCCGAAGAGCTGCTGGAAAAACTCGATGCCGACCTCGTCGATCTGGAGAAAACACCGGATGACCTGAATCTGATCAACGAAATTTTTCGTTCAGCGCACACGATCAAAGGCACGGCAGGGTTCCTGGGCTTCAACAACATGGCCCGGCTGACCCATGCGGCTGAAGATATCCTCAACCGCATGCGCAAAGGGAACCTGGCGGTCAGCGCTGAAATCATGGATGCCATTCTGGCAACGGTGGATATTCTCGGGACGATGCTCGACAGCATTCGCGAAAACGGTAAAGAGGGGGACGCAGAAGTGGATGGCCTGATCGCCACCCTCAATGAGCTGAACAACGGCGGACAGGACCAGGCCGATAAAGCTGATGACTCCGGGGAGTCCGAACCAGAAGCAGAAAAGGCAGAAGAGCAGGCGCAGCCAGACTCTGGTGGAGATCCACCATCCGAAAAGGATGAAAAGGAGGCCGAAGCAAAAGCCCCGGATGCTGGTGAGGAGAAAAAAGCATCCGCATCCAAAAGCAAAAAGAAGAAAAAAAGCCCGTCGAAATCTGCGCCTGCTGAAAAGGCTGAAGAGCCGCCGGCACCACAACCTGAACCTGCTGCGCAGGCAGAAGAAAAACCGGCCGCAGCCAAAGCTCTCGGGAACGAAACACCGGCGCCCGCCGCGAAAAAATCTGCCGAGAAAAACAAGGAAAACCGCCCGGCCCAGACAGTTCGTGTCCCTGTGGATCGACTCGATCATCTCATGAACCTGGCTGGTGAGCTGGTTTTGGGCAGAAACCGCCTCAATCAGGTGTGCCAGTTTTTCGAGACCAGCATGGATTTGCTCTTCAGCGATGATGCCGGTGGATGGTCGCTGGACAGCGACAGGCAGAGTGTGCATGAGATCTTCGAGAAAAATATCGAGCAGCTTTCCGAAGCCAACGGCTTGATCGCGCTGATTTCCTCCGAGCTGCAGATGTCCGTGATGCAGACCCGCATGATGCCGGTCGGCACTCTGTTCAAAAAAGTACCCCGTATGGTACGGGACCTCTCCCGTGAAATGAAAAAGGATGTGGAAATCATCATCAAAGGTGAGGAAACCGAGCTGGACAAATCGGTCATCGAGGAGCTCGGCGACCCCCTCACGCACCTGATCCGCAACTCCATGGACCACGGCGTCGAGAGTCCGGAAGAGCGCAAAAAGATTGGCAAAAACCCTCGTGGTCGTATCACGCTTTTCGCTACCCAGGAAGGGAATGATATCATCATCGGCATCGAAGACGACGGCGCCGGTCTCGATCCTGATAAGCTGAAGAGCAGGGCCGTAGAGCGTGGCATCATCTCCGAATCTGAAGCCAAACGCATGAATGCGCGCGAGGCCTATAACCTGATTTTTGCCCCGGGTTTCAGCACAAAGACTGAGGTCACCAGTGTATCCGGCCGCGGTGTGGGGATGGATGTGGTCAAAACCAACGTCAGCCGTTTGAACGGTCTGATCGAGGTCGAGTCGCAGAAGGGGGTGGGCACGACGTTTTATCTCAAATTGCCTCTGACTCTGGCGATTATCCAGGGTTTGATCGTTCAGGTAGCGGAGGAGAATTTCATCATACCTCTGATTTCTGTTCTGGAGACCATCCGAACAAACAAGGAGAGTTTTTCATGGGTGGGAGACCGCCGAGTTATCCGCCTCAGGGACTCAGTTATCCCGCTGGTCGATCTGGTCGATTTTTTCGATATCCGCAGGCAGGGTGAGGAACCGGAAGAATATTATGTCGTGATCGTGGCCATCGCGGATAAGCGTGTCGGGCTGGTCGTGGATTCCCTGGTCGGTCAGGAAGAGGTGGTGATCAAATCTCTCGGTGATTTTTTCGAAAGCACCGAAGCGATTGCCGGTGCGACGATCATGGGGGACGGCCGCGTCCGGCTGATTATCGACGTTTCGGAAATCGTGCGCATCGAGCAGGAAAAAGCAGCATGAAAAAACCTGTCAGAGTGCTCGTCGTCGATGATTCAGCGGTTATCAGTAAGGCCCTCTCTCTAAAGCTGAACCGCGATACGGAAATCGAAGTTGTTGGCAGGGCTGCTAATGGTGCCGAAGCCCTTGCACAGGTCAGCTCGTTGAAGCCGGATGTCGTCACCATGGATATCAACATGCCGGTGATGGACGGCCTGACTGCTTTGGAGCACCTGATGGAAAAAAGCCCGCTGCCTGTCATCATGATTTCCAGCCTGACGACAGATGGTGCAGAAGAGACGATCGCTGCGCTGGAAAAGGGAGCCCTCGATTTCCTGCCCAAGGAGACCTGTATTTCCGCATCAGCGGAAGACACGGAACTGCTGCTGCAGAAGATCAAAACCGTGGCCAGAAGCAGGGCTGCCAAGCCCGGGATGCGGAAAAAAACAACTGCTCAGCCCACTCCGGACCCTGTCAGACACACGGGAGCAGAGAAAAAGGAAAAGGAAAAGGAAAAGGAAACTGCTCTGTCCCCGGCGTTGTTGAAAGATGTCGGCGTCGTGTTGATCGGAGCAAGTACAGGCGGCCCCGGCGTCCTGCTCGATATTATTCCTCACCTGCCATCTTCTTTCCCGGTTCCGATCATCATCATCCAGCACATGCCGGCTAACTTCACCAACTCTCTGGCGCAGCGGCTGGATAAATTGAGCAGCCTGCCCGTGCTGGAAGCATTTGAAGGCTGTGATATCAGAAAGGGGCATGTCTATCTCGCTCCAGGTGGCAAACATATCGCTTTCCACTATGCGAAGAAAAAGCTGGAAACAGTCTTCCCGGCCGTAGATGAGAATATCGTTTATAAACCATCAGTGGATGTGGCCGCCTCCTCATTAGCCGAGGTTTATCCGGGCAAAGCCCTGGCGATTATGCTGACCGGCATGGGGCACGACGGTGTCAAAGGGTTTCGTGCGCTGAAAGAAAAGGGTTCTCTGATCATCGCGCAGTCCAAACACAGCTCGGTGATCTACGGCATGCCGCGCGCCGTCGTCGATTCCGGCCTTGCTGATGCCGTGCAGTCCACCCGGCGCATTCTCGAAACCTTGAAAAAACTCGCGTCCCTGTGACTGCAGGTCATGCGACTTGCTTCCACAGCAGCTCACTTCATCCGGATGGGAAAATCGTGCCCTGCGTTGGCAATATCTGCCTATTCATCATCCCCTGAGCTTACCTCTCTTTCAGCCCCATTTCCTCTGCAGGAATTTTCTTTTTGCAACAGCCAGTAATGTAAAATTTATTTAACAAACTGAGTGTTCGTAATTACTTGACAAACAAGTAGTTAGAGCGTTGCATGCTTCCCCGGGCTCTGTCGTGGCATTTTGTATCAGCAGGATGTCGTGCAGGGGGCGTATCTGTCCGGGCGTGGCATACCGATTGCAAAACGGGCGGCAAACCAAAACAGGAGAAATCGCCATGCTGCTCAAAGGACTGTTCGAACACACCAAGCTGCCGTTGCTCAGTAAATCGCTGAAAGCATCGGCTATTCGCCAGCGTGTGCGGGCAAATAATATCGCCAATGTCAACACGGCAGGCTACCAGCGCCTTGAAGTCCGCTTTGAGGAAGAGCTGCGCAAATCTTTGCGCAAACAGGGCATAGCTGGTGCCCAGACCGATGAGCGCCATATCCCGGTCGGCAGGCAGAGGGCGGTTCGGGTTCAGCCCGAGGTGTATGTGCCGGATGATCCCGGTGATATCAGCGGTGCCAATAATGTTGATATTGAATATGAAATGGCGGAGCTGGCGAAAAATCAGTTGCTGTACACAGCAGCGACACGGTTTACACGGAATACTTTTCTCAAGATGAAATCTGCAATTCGCGGGCGGATCGCTTCATAGCAAATTTGATATCCCGCGCAGCTAATAATGTAACGCCTTCCGCAAAGAGAGCCGGAAACTCATGTTTCCGCGGCGCTTTTACAACAGGCAATGAATCATCCGGGTACCCAGTTAACTCAGCCAACCGGGCCCGGCTCAGATACCGTCATGTGTCATTCCGGCCAGGCGAAGCGCAGTGCCGGGATATCATCTTTTCTGGCACGTGCCAGAGTCTGGGGGATTCCGGTCTTCCCCTGCGGGAAACCGGAATGACAGCTTTGGTGTAGCCACGTGCTGTGCCCTGGCGGACTGGCTGAAAAAATGCAACATTGCTGAGTTAAATGAATAGCCAGAAATGAATCACATTTGCATCAGGAGAAACAACCATGTCTTCGATTGGAATTCTTCCCTCCATCGATATCAGCGCAACCGGGCTTTCTGCCATGCGCAGAAGGATGAATGCGATTTCGAGCAATATCGCCAACGCCGAGACAACGCGCACGGATGAAGGCGGGCCGTATCGCCGCCGGGAAGTGATCATGACTGAGGGCGACAAGTTTCCCGGTTTTCCTTTTTTCTTCGAAAATCAGAAATCCAAACTGGCGATCACCAATCCCCGCCATCTGCAGGACCGCAGCGACAGAATTCCAGAGGAAAGGGAGCGGTTGCACGGTGTGGACGGACAACTGGAGATTTCTCAGGAAGACCCGATCATGGTTTTCGATCCTTCACATCCTGACGCCAACGCAGATGGCTATGTGGCCATGCCGAACGTCAATATCGTGCAGGAAATGGTCGATCTGATCGTTGCCTCGCGGGCCTACGAAGCCAACCTCACCGTTGTGACAGCAGACAAGGAAATGATCAAGAAGGCTCTTGAAATCTAACCGGGACATCAGCTGATGAAGGTCAACTCTGTATCTCAGAATGCGATTACAGCCTATCGCCGGGAACAACAGCCGGCTAAGAACCGGGTCGAGGGCGGAGCGTTCTCCGAAAAGCTCCGCGAAAATGATGCTGTAAATCCGCAAACAGCCCCTGCGAAAAGACAGGCCGGGCTGGCTCGTCCAGAGACGAAGCCGGAGTCCGGGGCACTTATGAATACGCTTTCAGCGGAAGAGAAAATTTTTATCGAAAAAGTCTTTTCCGAGCAGGTGGCTGGAGGATACACCAGAGCGCAAAAAAAAGATATGCCACCGCAAAAGGGTCTGAATATCGATCTTTTTGCCTGATTGTGAATGTTGAATTAACGGGCATGCTATGGATGTCACCAAACTCAATGCCGGCCTGAACGCCGGGCTCAACCCTGCAGAGAAAAAAGAACC
>DRLW01000563.1 GCA_011375275.1 Bacteroidota bacterium | reverse complement strand
AGCCCACTGCAGCCTGCGGCGCATGCGGTCCGGCGGTTGTTTCTGCCGTGTGGCGTTCATCGGATTATCCGACCGAGGTTACACCAAGTTTTTAATTTATAATATATTATGATCGCCTGTCCGCTCGCCGCGCAACCCACAAGGTATAAATTTTCGGTTAAATCTCAAGAGAAATCAGTAATAATTTGCTCTTCATTATTTCATGTGTTATTTTAGCGTTCTTATTTTTTTGCTTGCCTGTGGAAGCGGTTACATGGTGCGGTAGCCGCGGCAGTTGTGGGTGGCGATGTCCCTGACAACCTGTGAACGAACGGGATAAGCTGATGGTTTTTCATTCTCATGCCAGAAACGGTGGAGACGTCCTGGCTCCTGAGTTGGAATATCATCTGTGCAATTTTTTGAACCACGAAGTTCATAAAGGACGCGAAGGAAAACAAGAAGAAAGGGCAGGAACTGCTGGTTCTGATTTTTACGATACCTCAGCATTCTCCGTACGTTTCGGGGCTTTCGTGGTGCAACCGGGCTTCAGCCCATTGCTGAGAGGGCAGGATAACCAGGCACAGCACGTGCCCGAAAGATGAGATGCCGGCGCTGTACTTCGCCTGCCGGAATGCCAGATATCGGTATCTGACAGCAGGTCCGGTTTGCTGAGTAAACTGGATACCCGGACAAATATATAAACCGCTCAGGTTGTTGGTACGCAACCCACACGATGTGGCATGAGCTTCACAGGAAGCATAGCGCTGTAGCGTGGTGATCAGATTAACGCAGTGAGGAAGGATGTCGATGGAGACAAGTGCACAGAAGCGCGCGCAGGTCGCGCGCAGGCTGATGGAGCAGAGTACGAAGACACAACACCTGCCGTGCATGGCAGGGCTGGATGGCTTTGTCGATGAAATCATCCGCGTGATCGACAAAAAGAAGGCCGATGGCTCCTGGAGCAGCATCGCGACCATAGCAGATTTTGCCAACCGCATCGCTCAGGCTGCGGGCTTGAGCACAAATATCGAGCTGCGCGTGCAGACTGTGAAGCTCGGAGGCAATGGCCCGATCATGGCCAATGCTCTGTGCCGGTTCGGCTTCCCGCTCACCTACATCGGGTCCCTCGGCAGGCATGAAATCCATCCGGTTTTTCGTGACTTTGTTGCGCGCACAACAGCCTGCTACAGCATCGCTGAAGCAGCTTTTACCCATGCCCTCGAATTCGACGACGGGAAGATCATGCTCGGCAAAAGCCAGAGTCTTGATGAACTCACCTTTGAGGATATCCGCGCTGTGGTCGGTGATGATACGTTGCGGAGACTGTGGCAGGAGAGCCGGTTTATCGCCCTGACAAACTGGACGATGATCCCCCACATGACGGATATCTGGCTGAATTTTCTGCAGCACTATGCCCCGGCCGTCGCTGACAGGCCGTGGTTGTTTTTTGATCTCGCTGATCCGGAAAAGCGCGATCGCCAGGATATCCGCCGGGCGCTGGAGGTGCTCTCGCGTTTTCAGAGCACGTGTCGCGTCATTCTCGGATGCAATGAAAAGGAAAGCCTGGAGCTCGCCGAAATTCTCGACATCGATGAAAGGGAGCGCACGCAAAGCGGGACAGCGGGCCGCGCAGCCGCCCTGCGCGCCAGGCTGGGCATCGAAGTCGTGGTCATCCACCCGGTGAAATTCGCCGCTGCCGCTGACTGCCAGCACAGTGTGGCTGTTGACGGCCCTTTTGTCGCTGCGCCGAAGATTTCCACCGGTGCAGGGGATCATTTCAACGCCGGATTCTGCATGGCGCTGGTGCTGGGCATGGGACTGGAAGAAGCACTCTACTGCGGCACCGGCACCTCAGGGTACTACGTGCGTACAGCCGAGTCGCCCAGCCTGGAAAATCTCGCCGCTTTTCTGCCCGGCTGGTCTCTTCCGGAGTGAACAAAAGCCGGCCTCTGGCAGCCTCTTTTCCCTTGCTTTTTAGCCCTGCTTTAGAGATATTAACAGCTTGCGATTCTCGCGCATCCATGGCAGATTCAGGCTCTGGTTATCCACTTAACTCATCACGGTTGCATTTTTTCAACCAGGCCGCGTAACAACAGCACGTGCCTACCCCAGAACGGTCATTCCGGTTTCCCCGCAGGGGAAGACCGGAATCTCCCAGACTCAGGTACGAGCCCAAAAAGATGAGATTCCGGCACTGTGCTTCGCCTGGCCGGAATGACACATGCCGGTATCTGAGCCGGGCCCGGTTTAGTGAGTTAACTGGATACCCGGGGATTCAGGCTGCCATCTCTTTGTTTGATATGAAAATACGTGAAAAGGCAGAAGACGATGGGAGCACCCGGACATAAGGAAGATGCTCTGCTTTTCGTTGCATTGACCTTCAGGCCGGAGCTTGAGGCAAGCTGGATCAGCACCACGATTCTTCCACACTTCGGAACAGTGTTATTGCTCTCCGATCCCATCGCTTTTTCGCACAGCAACTACTACCAGCAGGAGATGGGCGCGGGCCTGTTGAAGCAGTACTGTTTCATGACCCAGCCCTACGATGTCGATCAGGCAGTCGCTGACAAGCTCAAAGCCGTGGCGCTGGAACAGCAGCACGCCGGCGACGGCGGCAACAGGACGATCAATATCGATCCCGGTTATCTGACCCTGGCAAAGCTGGTTTTGACCACGACCAAAAATTTCGATCACCGCATCTGGCTCGGGCAGGGGATTTTTGGTGACATCCAGTTGCGCTATCGTGGCGGCCGCTTTGTCGCCAATCCGTGGACCTATCCGGATTACAAGCAGCCCCCTCAGCTCGAATTTTTTGAAACAGCACGAACACACCTGAAACAAAGGCTGGACCATATATGAACCTGAGCTATAAAGATGCCGGTGTCGATCTCGAAGCGGCCGAGGCGGTCGTCAAACGCATCGCAGAGCTGGCAAAAACCACAAACCGCCAGGGCGTGCTCGGAGGCATCGGCCACTTCGGTGCTTTTTTCGAGCTCGATCTCAGCGGTTACAGCAAACCGGTCATGGTCTCCAGTGTCGATGGCGTCGGTACCAAAGTCAAAGTCGCCTGCGCCATGGACCGCTACAAAGATATCGGGCGCGATCTGGTCAACCACTGTGTCAATGATATCATGTGCAGCGGGGCAGACCCACTGTATTTTCTCGATTATCTCTCTCTCGGCCGGATCGAGGGGCATGCGGTGATCGATCTCGCCGAAGGGCTGGCAGAAGCGTGCCGCCAGAATGGTGTCGCGCTGATCGGTGGCGAGACTGCCGAAATGCCGGATATCTATAAACCGGGAGAGTTCGATATTGCCGGCTGTATCGTCGGTATCGTCGATAAGGATAACATCATCGATGGCAGCGCGGTGAGCGTGGGAGATGTGCTCATCGGTATCCGCAGCAGCGGGCTGCACACCAATGGCTATTCGCTGGCGCGGAAAATCGTCGAGCTTTCCGAAGATGCCGGCTATTACAAGCAGTACGATGACCTGGGCATGAGTATGGGCGAAGCCCTGCTGATTCCTCACCGTTCCTACAGTGAGGCTATCAAAGCCCTGAGAAAGGAAGCGGGTGTGCACGGCATTTCACACATTACCGGTGGCGGTATCGAGGGGAATACGCGCCGGCTGCTGCGCGATGATCAGGAGCTCGCCATCGACTGGGATGCCTGGCAGTGGCCGCCCATCTTCCAGCTTTTGCAGAAACTGGGTAACGTAACGGTCGCAGAAATGCGCTCTGTTTTTAATCTCGGCATCGGCATGGTTTTCGTCGTTGCGCCCGATGCTGTGAAGCAAGTTGAGCAAAAGCTGCGGCAACTGGGGGAGAGCCCGGTTCAGATCGGCACGGTGATTCACCGGAGCGGGGAGGAGGCGGTTTAGCCTGTTTCACCGGCTGCAGGTGGAGTGATGAGGTGGGGGCCGGGTACCAGTATTTCCTCTTTTAGGGCACGTGCCTGGGTCAGGGAGATTCCGGCACTGCGCTTCGCTTCGGCCGGAATGACGGTTCTGGGGCAGGCAGGTGCTCTGGTCAGGCTGTCTGTTTGAAAAGATGCAACCGTGCTGAGTGAAGTGGATCACCAGAGTTGTGAAATAATTTTACGAAAAGACAAATTTCTCAGAGTACAGAATCAGGCGCTCACATGGCAAAAGCAAGTGTAATCGGAAGCGGAAGCTGGGGCACAACCCTGGCAATGGTATTGAACGAAAACGGGCATGACGTCACCTGCTACACCATCGAGCAGAGCACGATCGACGATATCGCTGAAAAGCAGGAGAACAGCCGTTACCTGCCGGGAGTGAAAATCCCTCCGGAAATCACATTTACTCTGTCCCTGGAAGAGGCGGTCTCTGGTGCTGATATCATCGTCAACGCGGTACCTGCGCAGGTGACCCGCAAGGTCGTGCCCGAAGTTATCAAATACGCCGGCAATGATCAGGCGCTCTGGGTGACAGTATCCAAGGGGATAGAGAACGGCACCTATAAGCGTATCTCCGAGGTCATCCATGAGGCCGGCGCTGTTGAAAACGACCGCATCGTCGTGCTCTCGGGTCCGAGCCATGCCGAGGAAGTGAGCCGGAAAATCCCCACGGCAATCGTATCTGCCTCCTCGAACATGCAGGCTGCCGAGACCATTCAGAAGGCATTCATGAATGCCTATCTGCGCATCTATGCCAACGATGATATTATCGGGGTGGAGCTTGGCGGTGCCCTGAAAAATATCATCGCGCTGGCAGCAGGTATCTGCGACGGGGCAGAGTTCGGCGATAACACCAAGGCAGCGCTGATGACCCGCGGGCTGGTGGAAATGAACCGGCTTGGCGTCAAGCTGGGTGCGCGCAGCAGCACGTTCGCCGGTTTGAGCGGCATGGGCGATCTCATCGTCACGTGCATGAGCCAGCACTCGCGCAATCGCTATGTGGGGGAGCAGATCGGCAAAGGGCGCACGTTGCAGCAGGTGCTCGATGAAATGGTGATGGTTGCCGAGGGTGTGACCACAACCAAAGCAGCCTATGAACTGGCGCGCAAACACGGCGTCGAGATGCCGATCACGGAAAAAGTTTATGAAGTGCTGTTCGAAGATTCCTCAGCAAGGAAGGCCGTCGCCAGTCTGATGCAACGACAGGCAAAGTCGGAAACCTGGGGCTGAGAATGATCAAATCTATTCTGCTTTCCGTTGACAATTCCCTTTACACAGAATCGGTCGTGCGCAATGGCATGCATCTGGCCGGTATTTTTCAGGCCCGTCTGCACGTGCTCTCCGTGGTCGATGCCCGCACCTATGACTGGCAGCTCTCTGCCGGAGCCAATGCTTTTGTGCCGGTCATTCCCTCGACGATTTATCTCGAAGAAACGCGCCGGCTGGAGCAGGAAAAGAGCCGTGCTGTGCTGGAAAAATGCCGCAGCATGCTCGAAGAGGCTGGCGTCGAATACACCATCAACAGTATCGCCGGCTCACCCATCGACGTCATCGTCGAAAAGGCGCGCACCTGCGATTTGGTGATCATGGGCACGCAGGGTGAGATGTCGGCCTGGCAGTCGCGAACCATCGGCGAAACACTGGAGGCCGTGAGCCGGCAGGTGCGGCGCCCCATCCTGGTTGTGGACAAAACTTTTCAGCCTTTCGAGCGGCTGCTTGCTGCCTATGATGGCAGCGCAGGCTCTGAAAAAGCCCTTACCCTGGCCGGTTTTTTTGCCAGCAAGCTCGGTTGCCCGCTGATGGTGATCGTGGTGTCATCGCGTAAAAAAGAAGCAGAACGGATTCTCCGCGAAGCGGAAAATTATCTCGCCGGCTACCATATACCGGTCGAAACCGATATTATCTCCGGCTCGCCGGATACGGCGATTTGCAGCTATGCCGAAAAGAAGGGCGCAGACCTGATCGTGATCGGTGCCTATGGCCGCTCGCGTCTCGCCGAAGCACTTTCCGGCAGCAACACCGAGGCAATCGTGCGCAAAGCGAAGATGCCTGTCCTTCTGGTAAAATAAACAGCTCTTGCTCAAATCGTGTTGGTTGATTTTAGTGGGCAGGCTGTACCGCGACATTCATGTCGCGCGGTAGGATCTTTTTCGTTGTTCAGGATACTTTTGTGGAGCTTGCAGAGACGCGACATAAATGTCGCGATACGGGGTATACAATCTGAGGAAGAGCCAAATAATCATCCTATTAATTGAAGCGGAATACGACCATGCAAAACTATATCAACAGGGATAAAATCTACGTCGAAAACATCGGGGAACATGACGGCAAAACCGTAACGCTATATGGCTGGCTGTACAACAAGCGCGTCAAGGGCAAGCTGGCTTTCCTGCTGCTGCGCGACGGCACCGGCATCATCCAGTGTGTGATGGGTAAAAACGATGTCAGCGAAGAGGTGTTCGAACGTGCAGATAAAGTCACGCAGGAATCCTCGATCATGATCACCGGAACCGTGCACGCCGACCAGCGGGCGCCCGGCGGTTACGAAATGCACGTGCAGGATTTTGAGATCATCTCCCTGGCGCAGGAGTATCCCATCACCCCCAAGGAGCACGGCACGACCTTCCTGATGGATCATCGCCACCTCTGGCACCGCTCGAAAAAGCAGAACGCCATCCTGCGCATCCGGCACACGATCATCAAGGCGATCCGTGATTTTTTCGACAAGGACGGTTTTACTCTGATCGATGCACCGGTTTTTACGCCTGCTGCCTGTGAGGGCACCACGACACTGTTCGAGACAGACTATTTTGATACCAAAGCCTACCTGACCCAGAGCGGGCAGCTCTATATGGAAGCCGCTGCCATGGCCTTTGGCAAAGTGTACTGCTTTGGCCCGACGTTTCGTGCGGAAAAATCCAAAACGCGCCGGCATCTCACCGAGTTCTGGATGGTCGAGCCCGAGGTGGCTTTTATGGATCTCGACGGCGATATGGACCTGGCCGAGGCTTTTGTCGCTTATATCGTTCAGCGCGTCCTGGAAAGCAATCAGGAACAGCTCAAAGTCATCGAGCGCGATGTCAGCAAGCTCGAAGCGGTTGTGCCGCCCTTTCCGCGTATTCATTACGATGAAGCGGCTAAAATTCTCGCTGATAACGGCTCGGAGTTTGTCTTTGGAGACGATTTCGGTGCTGCCGACGAAACCATCATCTCGAATCAGTTTGACAAGCCGGTGATGGTTCACCGCTATCCGGCTGCGGTGAAAGCATTTTATATGAAGAACGATCCTGAAAACCCCGAACGCGCACTGTGCGTGGATATGCTCGCGCCAGAGGGGTATGGCGAAATCATCGGCGGCGGCCAGCGCGAGGATGACCTCGAAACACTGCTGCGCAAAATTCGCGAACATGATCTGCCGGAGTCGTCTTTTCAGTGGTACCTCGATCTGCGCAGGTATGGCAGCGTGCCGCACGCTGGCTTCGGTCTGGGAATCGAGCGCACAGTCGCGTGGATTTGCGGGCTGCACCACGTTCGCGAAACCATCCCCTTTGCCCGGCTGATGCATCGGTTGTATCCATAATTCAGGAATGACGCGTTAAAGTCTGGTCTTTTCATACTGGCTTGGGGCTGAAGCCGGGTTTCACCACGAAGGTCACGAAGAGCACGAAGAAAGACTTTTTGGGTTTTTTCCCTTGGCGCCCTTTGCGTCCTGGCGGTTCAATCATTCAAAATTCTTTTTTTCACCGCAAAGGCGCGAAGAACGCGAAGAAAAGCTTTTTTTATGGCGCCCCTGGCGGTT
>DRLW01000562.1 GCA_011375275.1 Bacteroidota bacterium | reverse complement strand
GAAAAATCTATCAAACTGTTCGAGTGTTTCCATTATCCATTGGTGCTGGTTATCCCAATCAGATTTATCACTGATATTTGCTTTTTTCTTCAAGTAAACCCAAGACATTTTCTTTTCAGGGATTTCATCCCAAATTAAATCTTTACTGATTTGCTCGTATGACTGCTGTTCGTATTTTTCTTTGAGTCGCCTGAAATCTTCTTTTGAGTTTTCAGTGGTGATTAAAAATTCTACCCTTAAAAAATTATCCCTCACACTGGAAACTACTGACAAACGGAAATGGCTCTTACCAAGTGCGAAATAAATCCAGTGCTGCGGTAAAGGCTTTGTGTGTCGTAAAAAAGTGCCTTGATCCTCAAAATACTTTTTCATTGCTGTCCAGTATTCAAGATTTAAAACTTTCGTACTGGTTAATTCTTGTGTTGATGCGGCACTTTTTATCGTCCGGGACCACTCATTAGGTTTACTCACGATCTGAAATAAAGGAGCGGGCGGGCTATCTCCAATCCTGTAAGCTTCTATTTCGATTCCAAAGAAATTGAACTGTTCATCTGTTATCCTGTTGAGCCAATCTATAGTTGCCCGATGCTCTTCTCTAAATTGTCTGGCGATCCAAATGATAGTTACAGCATCTAAGCCGGCAGCATAAGTCAAAATCTGCCCTAAATGAGTATGATCAGTTTTCTCGAGCTGATTTTCTATCAATACATAATGATCATCAATCGTATTTTTGCAAAGTATGTCTGCTTTAAAGGGGCCAACATTTTTTTCTTGCTCGATAACTTCCAATTCAATTTGGATAGTATCCCCTAATTGCTTAATATTTTCATCCTTAGCTAACCAGGGTGTAAAATCTGATGCTTCTCCTTTCCAAAGCTCTCTGAGTTCTACTTTATCGAGCTTACCAATCTTCATAATTCACCTCCCATGTCAAAATCTGGTTCACTGGCAGAGTCTTACCAGGTAGAATACCAAAATGTGAATCATGCAGACCTATGCATCCTACAAGCTACTGTGGTCTGAACTCAAACAGCTTACCGGCCGGCTTCATTGGATAGTAAACGGAACTGGTACAAAGGCGAGAACGAAAAAGATCAGCACCAGCACCGCGATGATCCGGCGTTTGCGATCGAGCTGGATGTAGGGGTTCAATGTGGGCGGATGCTTGTAGCCCATCCATAACAGGATGACGACGAAGAGCATCCAGGGCAGATAAAAGAAAATGCAGATAAGGGCGAACAGAGCCAGAAAAACCGCAAAAAGATAACGGCTTTTTTCGCCAAACAGGGCATAAACCACATGGCCGCCATCGAGCTGGCCGATGGGCAACAGGTTCAGGGCGGTAAAGAACAGCCCGGCCCAGCCGGCATAGGCAAGCGGATGCAGAAATGTCGATTGGCCTTCAGCCAGAGGGCCGACAGCCAGCAGCTCGAGCGCTTTGAACAGCAGGGAATCACCCAGCACCCAGTAGCCGGAGCTGACCTGATCCAGGGTAAACACCGGCGACATTTTCAACCCGAAAAAAGCAGCCGGCAGCGCGATGAAAATACCGGCGATCGGCCCGGCTGCCCCGATATCGAAAAGTACGCGCCGGTCCGGGATGCGCCCGTCCATCTTGATGACCGCTCCCATGGTGCCAAACGGGCTGAAGGGGAAAGGAATAAAAAAGGGCAGTGTCGCTGCCACGCCGTGACGGCGGCACATGAGATAATGTCCCATTTCATGGGAGAGCAGGATGGACATGATCCCCGTGCTGTACCAGAAGCCGTCGAGCAGGCTGCCCTGAAAGCCAAAACCGGTGAAAAAAGTCGTGAGCCAGGTGATCAAAAAGAGGGCATAATTGACCCAGCGTTTTCTTTTGAAAAGCTGGTACTGCAGATAGGCCGATAATCCCGGCCGGGTGTTGCCGTTGTGATATGTTTGATAGTGATATCCGTATTGCGTCTCCGGCATAAAACTCTCTTTCTCACTTCTCGATTAGGACCAGTTGATGACCACAGAACGTGTTGCATAATCGGGGAAATACTGTGCAGCCGAGCTGTTGGCAACAGCGATTTCCAGCTTTTCAAAGCTTCCGAACACAGCGGATACGGTACCGGGTTCACTCGCTGCATAATGACTCTTCGGAGTGCCCAGCGCGACCGGGCCGAAAGTAACGCGTGTTTTTTCAGCCGGTACCGGCAACATGTCTGCGCTGATATTCGTGATCAGGTTACCGAAGCGATCGACGTAGATGATGCTGCCGGTAATTTTCTTCTTTTTCCTGTCGATCTCCGCTGCCGGCAGCCGCAGGCGGGTCATTTTTTTGAGCCGGGGGCCGAGTTTTTCCAGCGGTACGCCATTGAACAGGTGAGCCGCAACCGGCGCAAAAATATCGCGGCCGTGGAATGTCATCGAGACCTGCTCCAGGCGCAGCTTTTCATTGCTCACTTCATGGATACGTGTTTCGCCGAGTTCCTGCAGAAAAGAGAGCAGGCCGTTATCCGGGGCGAGGAAAAACTGCCCCTGCGCCTCGACGGCGAGAATCCGCCTGTCACTGCCGACACCGGGATCGACCACGCACACGTGCAGTGTGCCGGGCGGGTAAAAACGCATATGGTGTTGTAACAGAAAAGCCGCACCGTGAATATCCTGCGGCTTGACTTCATGAGTCAGATCGATGATCGTCATCCCCGGCGCAATGCCCAGCATCACGGCTTTCATCACACCGGTATAGCCATCCTGCTCGCCGAAATCGGTGAGCAGAGAAACCAGTTTAACAGGACTGTCTGTCATAAATTACCCCATCGTTTTCCCCTTGCGCACATGAGCAGGCATGGTCTGAGACGTTTACTCCGGCTTGACCGCAATACAGGAGACTTCCAGCAGTGCACCTGCCGGCAGCCTGCCTACCTGTACGGTCGCCCGCGCTGGCCGGATCGTTGGGAAAAACTCGGCGTATGCCTCGTTCATCTCCTTATAGTCACTGATATCGGCCAGATACACCGTCGTCCGTACTACATCGTCATAATTCATGCCCGCTGCTGCGAGCACAGCACCGAGATTTTTCATCACCTGCCGGGTTTGTGCCTTGATGCCGCCGGAAATGAGCGTACCGCTGGCAGGATCGATGGCAAGTTGCCCGGCGCAATAGAGTGTATTGCCGGCGAGAATACCCTGGCTATACGGCCCGACAGCAGCCGGCGCCTCACGGGTAGCGATGACCTTGCGGCCCGGTTTGTCCGCTTCTGAAAGAGTGCCGCGATCACAGGCAGAAAACATCAGCAGAAAAAAGCCGGCAAGGAGTAAAGATACCGGTTTCACCTCTTCTCCCTTTATTTCAGGTTCATGACGATGAGATAAATATCATCGCGCTGGCTGTGCGGGCTGTACTGCTTGATGCTTTGTACCGCATTCTCCAGCACCGCGTTGGTCTCGAGAAAGATCACCGAACGCAGCATGTCGATAAAACCATTGATGCCCAGCGGCCGGTTTTCTGCATTTTCGATCTCGATCACGCCGTCGGTATAGAGGAACAGTTTATCGCCCGGCCGGATGATGGTGGTATCCTGCTGAAAGCTGTTCTGCTCCAGCTTGTCAAATCCGATGATGATATTCTGTGCTTCGAGGGTTTCGAAACGGTTGGACTCATTGCGCCAGAGTATCAGCGGCGGGTGGGCGCTGCCGGAATAGCGCAGCGAACCGGTTTTATAGTTGAGCACGCAGGAAAACATGGTCAGGAACATGCCTGTGCCCATGAAAGAATCGACGATGAAATCATTGAGCTGGTAGAGGATGGAAGAAGGTTCGAGCTGCTCGCGCACGAGACGGCGGATCTCCATACAGACGCGATTGACCAGCAGCGCAGCGGCAATTCCATGGCCTGTGACATCGACGACGGTGAGATAGACATCGCCGGCATCGTTGTAATAGACATCCGAAAAATCGCCGCCGACACCGATAGCCGGCATATAGCTGAGCGCGACTTCAAAATGCTCCGTGCTCACCGGAGAGGGGATGATACTGCGCTGCACCTGCTCAGAAAGCTGCAAGTCGCGCTCGAGCATCTCGCGGTGTTCCTGCAATTTTTTGCGCTGCTCGACGTTCTCCTTGCGCAAAACACGTCGCTCTATCGCCTGCTGCACTTTCAGGCGGAATTCCTGCAGATCGATCGGCTTGGTCAGATAGACAAAAGCACCGAGCTGCATGGCCTCGACAGCCGAGGAAATCGATCCATAGCCGGTGAGGATGACCACTTCGGTGAAGGTATCCATCTGCTTGACAGCCTGCAGCACATCGATGCCGGTCTTACGGCGCATGTGCAGGTCTGTAATGATCAGATCGTAATTTTTCTTGCGCAACAGATCGATCGCTTCGACCCCGTCCGCTGCCGTATCGATGCTGTGGCCGTCCTTTTCCAGCATGGCGCAGAGCAGCACGCGAATAGATTGTTCGTCATCGACGACTAAAATTTCCGCCATAAACTGTGGGCTTCCTTCTCCTGTTCCTTCCGTGCCCCATCCTGTGTGCTCGTGGGAAAGCAGTTCGCCGCATCAGCCACGACTACCTCAGGTGACCAGCAACGTCAGAATGGTGATATCATCCGTACGCGGGGCATCCCCGGAAAACTCTATTACCGCATCCCGCAGGCGCTCTACCGCCTCCCGCGCCGTGCTGACTCCGGAGCGCAAAATGACATCGATGACGCCCTGCTCGGTAAATTCCTCTCCAGCGGGATTGGTCGCTTCGGTTACCCCGTCCGTAAATAAAACCAATAAATCGCCATTTTGCAAAGGAATAGTGCCCTGTTCGTAAGGAACATCACTCATCATACCCAAAATCAGCCCACCTTCTTGCAGTTCTGTCATTTTTCCGTCCTTATGAAACAGCATCGGTGGGTTATGACCGGCGTTGACGTAGGTCAGCTCGCGCGTTTCCACGTTGAGCGAGGCGAGAAAAAAAGTGATGAACTTGTCGATCGAGGTGTTGGCATGGATGATGTTATTGATGCGGAAGACCGTTTCGGTCAGGGGCCACTTTGCATGCACCATGGCATGCAGACTGGCCTGCAGATTGGCCATCAACAACGAGGCGGGCACGCCTTTGCCGGAGACATCGCCGATGGTCAGCACCAGCTCCTTCTCGTTCACGCGGATGAAGTCGTAATAATCGCCGCCGACTTGTGCGTGCGGAATATTCAGACCGGAAAAATCAAAACCGGAGATATCCGGCGGCTCTGCCGGCAGCAGGCGCTGCTGAATATCGCGGGCAATTGCCAGCTCCTCTTCGAGGCGTTGCTTTTCCAGAGTCTCGCGGAACAGGCGTGCGTTCTCCAGAGCTACCAGGGCGCTGTTGCCCAGAGTCGCCAGCAGCTCGAGGTCATCATCGTGGAACGCCGTGCCGGAAAGCCTGTCGCCGACGATCATGCAGGCGAGAACTTTTTCCTGGTTGAGCAAAGGAACCAGCAGACGGACTTTCATGCTGCTCAGGGTGGTGCGCAGTGCGTCATCAGCCAGGGACTCGACCGGTGTTGGCTGTGGCGCGGCGTCGAGCAGGCACCAGAAGGTTTCGCTATCGATGAACGAAAAATCGCTGTTTCTGCCAAAACCTTTGCTGGTGAGCAGCTCGCCCCGCCCCTCATCTTCGCGTACAGCCAGCGCCAGTTGCCTGATCATCATCTCGCCCATGACAGCGTAGGATAAAGTCGTGGCGATCTTATCGCGGTCCAGTGTGGAATTCAGCTCGCGGGTTATCTCAAAAAGTGTATTGAGCTGTTGAATTTTTTTATCGAGCCTGCGGTTGACATCGCGCAGCTCGGCGAGGATGCGGCTGTTTTCCAGGGAGGATGAGGCCAGATTGGCCAGGGCTTCCAAGTATTGCAGCTCGTCCGGGCTGAAGGGCGCGCCGGTGATTTTCTCACCCAGGACCAGGTAACCGATTTGCCGCTTATTGCTGTGAATCGGGCACAGCAGGCGCAGACCGTGGCGATAGAGGAACGTTAGCCCCGGGCTGTCACTTTCCGCCGGCATGGGAGCCGGTGCGTCGAAACGTTCTTCGATGAGCAAGGCATGCTCGCGGACACCCTGCGGCAGCCCCTTGGCTGCTGCGATGCGGCATGTTTTCGCATCCTCGTTCAGCAGCACTGCCCCGCGGCCGATCATCATCCGGCCCATGGGAGTGAACAGCAATGTATCGAGAATTACATCCTGCTGCAGCGAGCTGTTCAGCGTTTTGCTGAGCTCGAACAAACTCTGCAAGTCGAGCAGGCGGCGGTCATGCTGCTGCCTGTCTTTCTGGTTTTGTTTTTTCACGGAGACCTGAAATTGAATTGTGGCGGGGGTTCCGCCGGTTCACATCTGACGTGCGGATTGTGCTGATGGGGGCAGAACGTGGCGGCGGGGTTATGAAACCTTGCGCGTCGGGTGCACGGTCTCGGGCGTGATGTATTTGACCATCCGTACCCTATTTTTTCTGCCAGGGTCTATGCTGAACTCTACCTCATCCATCATGGTTTTCATGAGATAAATCCCCAGCCCTCCGACACGCATTTTGGCGAGATACTCTTTCATATCCGGTTTTTTGACCTGCTCGGGTTTGAAGCCCTTGCCTTTGTCGGTAATTTGTATCACAAATCTGTCCGGCTCAACGCGAAGCTGGATCTCAATCGGCTTGCGATCATCATAAGCATAGGCATGCTTGACCACGTTGGTGCTCGCTTCATCAACAGCCAGCTCGATTTTGTTCAGCTCATCTTCCCGAAAGCCGACTTTGCGCGCCACACCGGTGACGAATTCACGGATGATCTCGAGTTGATCCGTGCTGCTCGGAACTTTAAGCTGATACGTTTTAACTTTTTTCGCCAAAATAATCACCGCCTCGTTTTCTGCCTGTGGACATCATTCCTTTTCTGTCTGGGCGAATCGCTCCACGGCTTCGTCATCCGTTTTCAGAATGTCGTACAGAGCCGGGAAACCGAGCAGGTCGAACACATGAAATATCTTCTCCGTCATGCTGGTCATCTTGATATCGCCGCCATTCTCGCGGACATCCTCGATAAATCCCATAAAAACACCAAGACCAGCGCTGCTGATATAGTTCAGCTCCTCAAAATTCACCACGATTCTGAATTTTTTTTCATCGATACACTTCTGCAAAGCTGCTTCGAGATCCCCCGCCGTATGAGCGTCGAGAAACCCTTTCAACCTCAGAATTGTGATTCCGTCCTCTGAGTTGTGTTGTGCTACTTCGAAGCCATTCATTCACATACCTCCTTAAGAATTGAAACCGGCATCCGGTTACGAGACTCCCTGCCAAATGTTCCGGCTGCCTGCCGGCCGCGCTCTCTGCCGGCTACGCGCATCTGTGCCACATGGGAATTACAGGCTGCCCGCCACGGCTATTCCTCAAATTTGACCACAACGAGCGTAAAATCATCATGCATCGGCGCGATGTGCATGTGCTCTTTCGCCGCCGCGATGATATGATCCTGCAGCTCCCCGGCAGTAATAAACGTTCTATTTGCGAGAATTGAAAGCAGTTTTTTCTCCTGAAATTCCTGCTGTTGCGGATTTCGAGCCTCTGTCAGCCCGTCGGTGTAGAAAACCAGAAAGTCTCCGGCGCCGGCGCGCAGGCACTTTTCTTCAGTGTTCTGCTCGAAAATACGGCCGCTGTCCAGTCCCAGAGCGATGCCCTTCGAGTCCATCAGGCGTGGTGCCTGCCCTTTCGGGCACCAGATCATCGGGCTATGGCCGGCGCGGCTGAACGTGACGCTCCGCTCGACAGGATCGATATAGGCGCACAGGAGGGTGACGAACATGTTCTTCTCCAGGCCGCGATAGAGCACGCGGTTCGCACGCGCCAGCAACTCAGCCGGCGAATCGTGCATATCGACCAGGCAATCGATAATTCCTTTGACTTCGGCCATATAAAATGCCGCGGCTGTGCCCTTGCCCGAAACATCACCGATGATCACAACCAGCTTATCGTCGCTCATTTTCAGATCAAAATAATCTCCGCCAACCTCCTGCGCCGGGATGCTGAATCCGGCGACATCCACGCCCGGGATGCGCGGCATGGTGCGCGGCAACAGCTTCTGCTGTGCCTCGCGCGCGATGCGCAGCTCCTGGGTCAGCCGCTCCTTTTCGAGGGATTCCGCCAGCAGATGCGCATTCTGAAAGGCGATCGCGGCCTGGTCAGCAAAAGACTGCAGCATGTCGCGATCGAATTGATCAAAGCTGTACATGCTGGTGTTGGCAGAGAAAAGCACGCCGTAAAAACGGTCGTTGCTGCGTACTTCCACAGCCAGCACCGCACCGATCTCCTTTTTCCACTCCCGCAGCGCGGCTGTGCGTGCATCCGAGCCGGCGTCGTTGGCGACAACGCTGTCGTGATTGCGCAAAACCCAGCGGCTAATCCCATCGCCGGTATCCAGCGGCAGGCCGCTCATTTCCTCCTCGCTGAGATGAACCGCTGCGCCGAGCGTGAAACGGTCATGGCGGGCATCGTAAATCTCCAGCCAGGCAAAGTCGGAATGAATCACCTGTGACGCAAGCTGGGTCACCTTTTGCATCAACTCCGAACGTTCCAGGAACAGGCTGATCGACTGCGAGAGCTCCTGCAGCGACCGGATGGCGATCATTTTTTCGTCGTAAATGCGCGCTGTGGGCAGATGCAACAGCAATAAAATTCCGGAAAACAGACTGTACGCGAAGAGAAAGGCGCTGAAGGAAGCGATCAACGCTGCCCAGACGACACTGTACTCGACGATAAAGCTGTCCCGGATGCCGTACATCACTGAGGTGCTGCAGAAAATCACGACCGGCGTGAGCATGAAAGTGCGCCATTTTTGGCCGCGGTTGAGAAAGCTGATCCATGCCGTGCGTGTGGCGTTGATAAAGATCAGCAACAAGACCGCGCCATAGCTGAGGCCAAATGGGGTGGCGGTAAAAGGGGTGCCGAAGCGAAACGTTTCAACTCCGGACCAGGATGAAATGACGGCAAAAATCAGGATGGCGATCAGCAGCAGGCGGAAATTTCTCAGCGTCGAGGGCTTGCTTTTGTACAACACCAGATTCTTCAACAGCGCGAAGATGCTCAAATTCAACAACAAAACCAGAACCGCGGACAGCGTGCCGATGAGAAAATTGCGTGCAAAAGCCGAGAGTTTTGTAAAGATCGATCCTGTGGCCACAAGGGTGTGATAATGGCCGGTGGAAACGGTAAAGACCGCCCAGGCGATCACGCTGAGCAGGATGATGTTGCGCAGGATGAGGGTGATCTTTTTTTCTTTAAAAATGGGAAAAAGCTGTTGCAGCGGGATCAGGAGAAGAATAACGGAGAGCAGAAAAAAATCGCGCAGGATGCGCACGACCTCGGGCATGAAGCCGACGAAAAAGAGCAACAGGTCCAGCCCGGTGATCATCAGGAATAACAGTGCCGGAAGGAAATAAAACGCTTTTTTCCACAATTTCAGTTTCACCTGTAGCCCTTTGCCCTGTTGTTTTCCGGTGCGTGCCCCGCGCGATCAATCGTGCCGAATCGTGATCAGCGCGGTGCAGGCGCCGGCTGCACAGCGAGATCGATCAGACCGCCGCGCGTGGCTGTCCGGGACAGCAGCTCCCCCCGTACGGATACCTCGCTCAAGGTACCTGCCAGCGTCTCGGCGACGAAACAGTTGCCATTATAAGAATTGACCGCCAGACTGCGCGGGTCAGTGAAGCCACCAAGCCGAAACCGTACCTGACCATCCCGGCTCACCTGCACGACAGCGCTCTTCTCGCGCTCCGGCGACCAGTCGATCACCCAGCACGCTCCGGAGGCCGGTTCCACCGCGACACGGTAGGCCATATCGAATCCATCGATGGCCGTGCGGCTGCCATCGCGCAGATCGATGCGCAGCACGCTGGTGCTGTCCGCCACCCAAAGCAGGTTTGCTTTGCTGTCGATGGCCAAATCATACGGTGCTGAAAAGCCCTGCAGGCTGCCGATACTGTCGCCCGCGGCAGAGAGATGGACGATGCGGCGGCGGGATTTTTCCAGCACAAAAAGCGAGCGATCTGCAGCATGCACCCGGAGCGCGACCGGCCGGTTCAGCCCGCGCACTTGCATGACTTCCTGCCCATCGGTCGCATAGCGCGTCAGCGTGCTGTCCAGCCTGCTGAGCACGAGCAGGCTCTGGTCTGCCGGGTCCAGGCGTAACTGATAAATACGCTTGATGCCGCGCAGGCTCAAGCCGATCCTGCCGGAAAAATCAACACGCAGAATCTCGGAAGCGATGGCATCTGCGACCCAGATCACCTGATTCAACGTATCCAGCGCAATATCGATCGGTTCCAGAAACAGAGGTTGTGAACGAAAAACCTCATGCGCACCATCATGGGTGTAGCGCACGATCTGGCCGCGTTCAATATCCGAAGCCCAGAGGAAGGTCGGCCCCGGCCGGATGCCGGCGGCTTCGGAACGCAAGGACTCATACTCCCGCGCGTTCAGCGAGATGCTGTACCAGTGCCGTTTCTCATAAGACACGGGAAAATCCCGGACTTCACTCTGCTCAGGATCGATAGTCTCCAGCAGTTCAAACTCACCCTCGCCCTCGATTTTTCGGAAAATGCGGATACTGTCGAGATCGGAGAACGAGTATTCGCGCCAACTGAGGACGACTGTATCCAACACTGAATACAACAGAGGCGCTTCCGGGCGGCCCTGCGTCCGCGGATTTTCCGGGTCGAGGGGATTGATGCGCTCCCTTTTGGTGCAGCCGGCAAGCAGCAGACAGCATAAAAAACTGAAAAACGTAACAGACTTCATACGGCAAGGTCGGTAAAAGTAATTTTTTTGGAGTAACCGTACTCCCCTCACACCGCGGAAGCAGGTGATGAGAGTTCGCTTTCGACGAAAAGCTTCCCGTTTTCCTGTTTTCTCTGCTCGCTGCGTTTCTTGATGAACAAAGCGGCATAACGTGATTATCAGTGACAGGTTTCAGTTTGGCTGGAAAAATTACGGGCAGAGAAAAGTGCAGCACGGTACTGAAGGAGAACACACCTCGTTCAGACACTGGCCAGGGAGGCAGACAGGCACTTCCTGATACGCATCCTGAGCTGACAGGCAGAAAAATAAACTGTTCAGCTCACAATAGCAAGAGAGAAATGCAGCAACCACATGTAAATAATAAAATTACACAATATGTACCCGAGGGATCCGTTTAACTCGGCTATTCGTCTGATGCAGAGAGGAGGATGAAACGTTTGTCGTGCACGATTTAGCGTGCCCCGAAGTCGTCAATTTTATGGTACTGCCGGGATAGCATCTCTTCGGTATCCGTGCGGGCATTCGGAGCAGGCGGCAGTTCGCTTCGCTGGGGTACGGCCGCAGGAGCGGCAACAGGGCGTCACACCGCAGGAGCAGTGTGACGAGAGAATAAATCTCCCTTCGAAGGGGGACAGGCCCGGCCCACAGCCGGGCCAGGGGGATGTAGCTCAGAGCGGTGTGACGAGAGGAAAAACGTTTGTCGTGCACGATTTTTCGCGCCTCAAAGTCGTCAATTTTACAGCAGTGCCGGGATAGCCTCTTTACGGTATCCGTGCGGGCATTCGGAGCAGGCGGCAGTTCGTTTCGCTGGTGCATTGCCGCAGGAGCGGCAACAGGGCGTCACACCGCGGGAGCGGTGTAACGAGAGGATGGATCAGAAAAATATCGG
>DRLW01000561.1 GCA_011375275.1 Bacteroidota bacterium | reverse complement strand
CCCGGGTTCGGGCTGGCGTATCAGCATCAGGTGTTCTGCCACGTATGACCTGAAAACCCCGGAGGTTCAAGGGTTTTTCACTTATCCCGATATCCCGCTCAGAAACGGGATTTCAGGCATTGCCCGGGATAAATTTTTCTGCATAGCCCGCGGCAGAGTTGCCGAAAACAGGGTTAATCAAAGGCTAGAAAATTCCGTTCCAGGCTGCAGCGTCCCATGTTTCCGGCAACAGAAGCCTGAGTGCACGCAAGCCCGGATCGAGTCTTTCCCGGCCTGTTCGGAATCGAGAATAGCGGTTGGATTTACGGAGTCGATACTAAATGAAACTGATCGGATTTGAGGAGGGGTTATTCCCGGAGTTGGATAACTACAACGCCGGTTTTAACAAGGGATCGCGACGTCTGAAAGTGACCATCGATACACTTGCAGCCAAAACGCACTACATCGAAAATTATCCGGAGCTGCTCTTCAACACCCTTGATCTGCTGCCCAACATCAGGAACCATCGTTGCAGCCACGGTGAGAATGAACACGCCGGACGCGATTATGATATGAGCCATATTTTTTCGCCGATCAAAATCGTCGGCGATGTCATCGACACGGTGCACCTGTTCGAGCATGTCGCGCTGGAAATTCAGTGTCAGGTGGCTGAGATGCAGGAGTGCAGCGGTCTGACCTGCAACTACTGGGAGCCGGAAACCCGCTACGATGTTTTCATCGAATATGAGGAAGCGCCCATCGCGGAATTTTCCTGCCTGACTTCACTGAAGCTGATCAACTCGCAGATCAACACGCCGGAGGAGCCGTTTAATATCCGCGATGTGCTCATGCTTGCCACGACTATCGCGCGGCAAGGCGTTGAGGATGCCGGCAGCCTTTCCAGTCATCTGGGCTGGTCCAATGGTAAACTCAATCGTATTATTGCCGAGCTGCAGGAATTGAAATTTCCATTCAGTGCTCATCTGCCTGCGGCCTGAGGCCCAGGCAGGGTTCGCAGTACAGGGGCGTGCAGTACATCTTGTGCAAATGGATCAACCCCTGCTGTGCAAATGCCCCTTTAGGCCTGCGCTTACCGGACAGCCCGAGCTGTTTGCGCATGGCACGCGTGATGCCATTCTCCTGCAAGGCGGGAAACAGCAGATAGACCTCCAACGCACGATTGGCGACACTGCCTGCCGCAGCCTCCCTGCCGTACAGTACCAGCAAGGGCAGCACCGTATTGACGACCAGATCGCCGGCCCGGCTTTCACCGAGCAGGTTCGCCATCTCCACGTTTCTGTTCGCGCTCCCGGCCTTGAAATGATAGTGCGTCCGCCAAAACTCTGATGCTGATATGATAAAAAAACGCCGCAGTTCAACGCCCGCCTCTGCCGCACCCTTCTTTTGTGCGACGATACGCAACACTGTTTCCAGCATACCTGCCTGAAAAAAACGCAACACCAGCTCTGCCAGCGCAGCGATACGCCGCGTGGGGAAATTTTGTGGTCGCAGCCGGAAAAACTGCCAGCTCCCCTGAGGTAATGGCTGAATCTGCAGCGCATGCTGAAGGGTCTGCCACAATACCCGCCGTGGCCCGACATAGCTGCGTACCGCCGGGTCCCACTTCTCCCCATCTTTTGCCTGCTCGAGAAAACCCGCAGCTCCGAACAACAGAGCTGTTACCAGCTCACAGGCCTGGTCCGGAGGATGCAGACGCAGCTCGTTAAAAATCAGATCTATGGGCACGCGGCGGGCCAGCTCGCGAAAGGGCTGGCGATTCTTGGCAAAGCCCAGCGCATCGCATATCTGCTCATACAGAAGCTGATCCCACGATAGCTCGGTGAGCTGCTCCGCCAGTGCGGCGATGCGGTTCTCAAGTCTGTCACGTGCCGCTTTTTCGATGGTGGCGAGAATCTGCTGGTGACTCCGTTCGCTGAGAGGGCAGTCGAACAGGCTGGCTGTTTCCGCTGCGGACGCCACTCCCGGGCCATGCAGGCCGAACAGGTGCAATGGGATCACCAACGCGGGGATCACCCGGCCATCCTCGCTGCGTATGTCCGGTGGCGGTTCGGAATCGCAGGAGAGGTGCAAAATAACTCGGTTGTATCCCGGGTCTTCATGATGTCCGTGCTGGTACCAGTCGCGGGCGGTGAGATGAATCTCGATATCGCCCTGCACCAGAGTACCATTCAGGCGCAGGACGGCATCACGGAAATCCGGGCCGGCATCGCGGTTATAGCGACCGCGGCGGATCACTTCGACGGTCTGGCCGCCCTGACTGAGGAGCGGGCGGGAAAAATAACGCGAATTGCGCCAGAAATCATGCACATCCCGCTCGCTGAGAGCATCTTCGATTCGCATGAGCACACCCCCTGTGTCTGCGATTGTGGAGAGGAAAACGGGCGAACCCTTTTGCCCGCTTGTCGATTGTTTGCAGAGAAAATCCCCTGGTCTGCGGTCGTGCCCGGCGTGGTGTGGCGACTACATGTTCAGCCAGTAATTCACTTTCAACAACAACGTGCTGTTACGCGTGCTCACCTGGCTGGCGCCGAGATCCCAGAGATGATTATAAACCAGATAGATATTGCTGCCCGGCCGGTAATAAAAATTATATAAAAAATTGATAGAAACAAGCTCGGCCGTACTGTTCCACTGGATGTAGGCCTTGGCAAACATATCGGTTGAGAACGTGTACACCAGCCGGGTAGAGAGGACATGCGTGGTAAAAGCGCCGGGCGGCAGATCGATTTTGTTGCCATTGTAGGACAGGTCGATGGAAAACTGGTTTGAGACCCGCCAGAGCATGCTGAGATTACCGCCCAGGGCATTGCCGCTGAAAAATCCGCCGGCGTTGCCGCCGATACGCAGGGCTACCGGCCGGGCGCGGTCGGTGCGCAGGAAAAAGTTGACGTCAGAGAACTCGTAAATCCCCTGGGGGATGACGATGTTTTTATCCGAATTAATGGTCCAGTCAAAATCAAGCAGTTCATACATGCGCCGCGGCGCGACGAACAACACATGACCGGCTTCAAACTGCGTGAACGAGGTGAGCTGAAAACGCCGGGTCTGCAGAACGTTGTTCTGATCTGTCAGATAAGACATCTCAGGGCCGGCAAAAAAACGGCGCAGCCAGGCCCAGTCCGGCCGCACACCCAGACCGGTTTCCACATTGGTTCTGCGGATACCGGTGCGCAGGATAAAACCCATGTGGTCGGCGTTGAAATCATCCTGGATATCGGTGTAGTTGACTCTAAAAGAATACCGGTCGCTGCGATGGTTGAAAGCGAGAAATCCGGCCAGATCACGAGCATTGACAGCGCCGTACTCGCTGGTTTTGGCCAGCCAACTGCTGATGACTGTGTTGGCACCGAAGGAAAAGTTCGCGTCAGCTACAAACGTTCTGTTAAACTCCTCGTTGTCCAGCGCATCGCGGGACAGCACCATGGCGCCGACATAGGAGCGCTCCAGGACCGGCCGGCGGAAACGCAACGCCGAGTAGTTTCGCCTCGGCAGGCTCTCATCGCCGTCGCTGTAGCGGTCTGTAACCACGTTGAGCAGGCCGATCTCCAGCCCTGCGGCATTGCCGGTGATCTTCGCCCCGCCGAGGATTTTGACTTCCTGCCCGGCGCTCAGCCCGATACGCCGGCTGTAGAAAAGCTGCTCCGTTGGCCCGCCGCGCCCCGGCCGCCCACCCTGGCCGATGCCGAAAATACCAGCGCCTTCGAGGAAAAAATCGCGCTTTTCCGGAAAAAACAGACTGAAACGGGTCAGGTTGACGCGCTCCTGATCCGCCTCGACCTGGGCAAAATCCGTATTCACGGTCACATCTGCGATCAGACTGGCGGTCAGGCCATACTTGAGATCAAGGCCACCATTGAACACCGTGCTGCGCTGCAGGGGGTCGAGGTTATCGCTGCGGTCAAAACCGAGGCCACTGAGATTGAAGGGCTTGATCTCCAGGCGTTTGCGGCGGCGCATCTGCTCAAGACCGATGAGATCACCCGCTTTGGAAACTTTGAAAAAACCCCGGTTGCCAAAGCCATAGTCCCTCAGAATCGGCGACCAGTACACATCCTCGCGCTTGCGGCCGATGTAGCGCCCGAAGTTGATCCCCCAGCGCGGCTCCCCGTCTATATCAGGATAACGCAACTGGTTGAGGGGAATGCGGATTTCAGCAGTCCATCCCTGTTCCGTTATCTGAGACTCCACCTCCCAGACGCAGTTCCAGTCTGTATTGACGACTTTGCCTTCATCACTGATCTGGGCATCGCGGCGGGCACCGAGGGGATTGGTTTCAAAATAGAACGCGTTGCGCCGGTCGAGATAGGTATCGATGAGGATGCGGATATAGTCATCGCCCTGCAAATCTGCATCTGTGCGCATTTCGCGCGCGACGATTTTATCCGGCTCGCTGTCATAACAGAAAAAACCGAGATAGAGATTCTGATCATCGTAAAGAATTTTCACTTCGGTTTTTTCCGTACCCGCTTCGCCCTCTTCCGGATCGCGCTGGGTAAAATCAGCGACAGACTGAGCATGTTGCCAGGCCGGATCGTCGAGGCGGCCATCGATTTTCGGCGGTGCCAGGCGGCTGTTGCCGTTACGCCCGGCGCGCAGGCGTTTTCGTTTTCGCGGCCCGGAGACAGGAGCATCTGTACTCTGCCTGCTGCCGATATAGTGGGCGGTGATCGTCTTCTGCGCCTGCACAGAATCGGTGTGCGCCGAAACGAGAACAAGGCTGATCATCATCAAAGCTGTATGGGAAAGAGATCGTAGCAATCTCTTGCATAGAGGCGAATTGTTCATAGAATCCTGCACTGTTTCATGCTTTCTGTAGCCTGGGGAATACACATCTGTCGAAAAAAAATCCCCCGCCTATCCTTGTGCTCAACGCTTATTTGTTAACAAATCGGGAGAGGAAGCCGGGATAAATTTTTTCGGAGGACTCACTCGAATTACTTGTTGTCCGCGACGCCAACCTTCGGACCGGCTCCGGAGCGTGCACCTGCCGTCGATGCGGTGGAATCTCCGCCGGCGAGGTCAAAAATCAACCCGGCCGGAGAGATCACGTCCCGCGAGTTCAGCGCACGTGACAACGTATCCAAGTGACTGATGATAGCGGCATGGCGTTCAACACCAGCTAAGCGCGGTTGAAATTCGACCTCCGCGTTATCGACATTGAGAGGATGGATTTTAGCGTACAGCAGCCCACCGGGGTAGAGAACAACTTTGAGCAACATACTGTTGACAGCAGCCCGGGAGTACGCGGAAAAGGCGAGATTGCCGAGGGAATAGGCGATGAGACGACCCCGGTACAGTTCAAGTCCCTGCAGAACATGCGGGTGATGCCCCAGAATGAGGTCTGCGCCGGCGTCGATGGCTTTGTGAGCGAAGTAGATCTGATAATCTTTCGGCGTATCCCTTTTTTCTGCGCCCCAGTGGAAGGACACAACGACATAGTCGGCAACACGGTCTGCCTGCTCAATAGCCCGGATCATCGACGGTTCGTGCGGATAAGCCGTGCCGCCGGTGGAGTCAGTAACCCAGAACTCCTTCGGGAAGGTCATGGAAAACGCCAGCACCGCAACAGTACCGGCTGGTGTCTGCAACAGCGCCGGACGCCACGCTGCGGCTGAATCCAGACCCGCGCCCGCGTGTTGCAACCCGGCACTGCCCAGTGCAGACAACGTCTGCCGGAGCCCGTCGATGCCGAAATCGAGCATGTGGTTGTTGGCGAGACTGAGCACATCGAAGCCGGCGTTCACCAGCCCGCTGACGTGTCGCGTCGGGACTTTAAAAGTAAATGTCTTGCCTT
>DRLW01000560.1 GCA_011375275.1 Bacteroidota bacterium | reverse complement strand
GTTTCCCCTCAGGGGAAGACCGGAATCTCCCAGACTCAGGCACGTACTCGAAAAGGTGAGGCTCCGGTACTGCGCTTTGCTTGTGTCTTACCGCTGGAGCGGCAACCGGGCGTCACACCGGCGGAGCGGTGTGGCGAGATGCAAAGCCGGCAATCGCCAGGAAATGCGAATTGCAATCAAATTGACATAATCTATCACTGCTGCACGGGATTAAAAGAGAAAACAAACGAACGCGAAGAAAGGGATGTGGAGGGAAAGATTGCGGGAAATGGACTCGCTGTGCGGCGGCAAAGGATGCCGCCACACGCAGGAATCTATGGTTTCAAAACCCCTGATTGACCGAGAGCACCCGGCCGAGATCGAGGAGGATGACCAGCCTGTCATCGAGCTTGCCGACCGCGGTGATAAATTCGGTATTGACCCGGCTCATCATTTGAGGCGGCGGCTCTGTGGTCACGCTCGAGATACGCAGAACTTCTGAAACCGAATCGACGATAAAGCCGACATTCTTGCCATCCTGATCGACGACGATGATGCGGGTGTGTTTGTCGTATTCCCGCGGCTGCATGCTGAGCCGTTTGCGCAAATTGACGACCGGCAGAACCTTGCCGCGCAAGTTGATCACGCCTTCAACAAAATGCGGGGAGTGCGGTACCGGAGTGATCTCCAGCATGCGGATGATCTCCTGTACCGAGAGAATATCGACGCCGAACTCCTCTTCTCCGAGTTCAAAACTCACCAGTTGCAGAATTTCATGAGAGGGTGCTTCGGCCTGTATATTTGCACTTGTTTCTGTTGCCATATCCATGCTCTGTCCTGATACGTTACGGTCTGATTTTTCAATAACCTTCGGCATGCCCGGGTGATTATTTAGCATGTTGACCGGAAGTTCATAACCTGAAATTGTCAGCAGCGGGACATTTTCACCACAACAGGCAGGGCAAAGCCTGCACTTTCAGCAATACACAGAAGCATCCTGACAGAGCGCAGGCAGCCGGGGCAAAATCAGTTGCTGTCATCATCAAACCCCTCTGGCAGCTCACCGTTTTCACGGTACTCTTTCAGCTTATTGCGCAGGGTGCGCACGCTGATACCGAGCACTTTTGCCGCGCGCGAGCGGTTATTTTTACACTCTTTCAAGGTGTCAAAAATCGCTTTCTTCTCCAGATCGCGCAGGGAAACATTAGCCAGAGTCCCCTGTTTGAGTTTGCCGTTTTTCGGGATGTGCTTAGCGATGAGCGTAAAATTTTCCTCGCGCAAGACGCCGTCTTTCATGGTGATCACCGCGCGCTCAATAGCATTGCCCAGTTCGCGCACGTTGCCCGGCCACGAATATTCGCTCAGCACATCATACACGGCGCTATCGACTGCCTCGACCTGCTTGTTCAGCGTGATGCTGAATTTCTCCACAAAATGATTGATCAGCAGCGGGATATCCTCTTTGCGTTCGCGCAGCGGAGGCAGAGAGATGGGAAAGACCATCAGCCGGTAATAGAGATCTTCGCGGAACGTGCCCTCGTTGACCATCTCCTCGAGGTCGCGGTTGGTTGTGGCCATCACGCGCACGTCAACCTTGATGCTTTTGGTTCCGCCCAGGGTTTCAAACTCCCGCTCCTGCAACACGCGCAGGAGCTTGGCCTGCAGGTTCGCTTCCATCTCGGAAATTTCATCGAGCAGGATTGAGCCTTTATCCGCGAGTTTGAATTTCCCCTGCTTGGCGTTGTTCGCGCCGGTAAAAGCACCGCGTTCGTGGCCGAACAGCTCGCTCTCCATCAGCGTGCCCGGAACGGCTGCACAGTTCAGGGCGATATACGGGTGCTGGCTGCGATCGCTCAGGCTGTGCACCGCCCGCGCGACGAGTTCCTTACCCGTACCACACTCGCCGCTGATCAGCACGGTGCTGCTCGTTTGTGCAACCATGCGTATTTTCTCGAAAACCTGCTGCATCGCCTCGCTGTTGCCGATGATGCTGGCCAGTCCCCCGCTGTCCTGCTGCTTGAGCTCCTGGCGGAGAAAACGGTTTTCGCGCTCCAGCTTGCGATACGCGAAGTATTTGTTCAGCGTCACTTCGATTTCATCGATATCAAAGGGTTTGGTGATGTAATCATAGGCGCCGTTTTTGATGGCTTCGACAGCGTCTTTAACCGTGGCATAGGCCGTGATCATGATAACGCCCGGAGGTTCTTCGGCGAGACTTTTCGCATGCTGCAAAACCTGCATGCCGTTGATATCCGGCAGTTGCACGTCGGTAATGACCAGATCATAGACCTTTTTATCGAGACGCTCCAGGGCTGCATTGCCACAATCGACAACCTGAACATCGAAATTCTGCCGCTTCAGGGTTTCCTCGAGCAGGTCCTGCATCAAGGGTTCATCATCGACCACGAGTACTTTCTGTGTGGTTTTCATAAGTTTTCCCATGCTTCCGTTTGTGAAATCTGTCATCTACCCGGCATCCGTGCCCGACCCCGCCAACTCGTGCTCTGCACAGAATATGCGCAAGGCACGCTTGCATGAAAACGCGGGACAAACAATGAATTGTACAATCGATCTATCCTGAAAAAGTCATATACTCTGCAATAATCCGGTGCAACACTATCTGAAGCTCTGCAAAGGGACGCAACCTGACAAGTTTTTCCAGCTCTCCCGCTTCTTTTCGCGCAGCACCACTTTAAAATCATGAAAACATCGGGATTCTCACCCGGTATCCACATCGGTTTTTAACGGCAGCCGAATGATAATTCGCGTTCCACGCTGATAGGTGACGTCCGTCGTAATCGAGCCGTGGTGTATCTCCACAATGCGCTTGACGATGGGCAACTCCAGGCGATTGTTCTTGCCAGCGATGTTGGAAAATGGCATGAATAACTTAGCGGCGGCTTCCGGATCGGGTACGGGCCCGTTGTCGGAAAATTCGAGCATGATGTGGCGCGTTGCCGGTTCGGTGCGTATGCTGATGGTCAAATCCGCACCTGAGGGCAGCTTGCGCGCAGCAGCCTGAAACATGTGCAGCACCAGCTCATGATAGAGCTGCTGGTCGATGCGCGCCGGCGCACGGTCCACGGCGTAGCGCTGGTGAACCTGCAGACGGTTCAGAGCATCATATTTCAGCCGTGCAAATGCCAGCACCTCAGCGGTCACCTTGATCAGATCCATGGTACGGAATTTGGGTTTCAGCGGCCGTGTGTACAACAGCAGGTCGGAAACGAGCTGGTCGAGAGCGCCGATGCCTTCGATCATTTTTTGCACGTAACGCCGCCGCGGGTCGGATTTGTCGATATCCCGCTCCAGCAGTGCTGCAAAGCCGGCAATCCCGCCGAGGGGGTTGCGAATTTCATGCGCCACCTGGCGCGACATATCTCCCAGAGCTTCGACGGTGTATTTATTCTGCATATCCCGCTGTAATTCCTTCAGCTCTGTGATGTCGTCGAACAGCTCCATGGCCCCGACGATTTGTTCCTCGTCATCGAGCACCAGAGAGGTCGTACGCTTGATCGGAATGGTGACCCGGTCATCCCTGCAGATGACATCTTCGACATCCTTGAAAGCGCATCCACTGTGCAGTGTCGCGACCGCATCGCGGCTACCGGCGTCCTCCTCCCTGCTGAAAAAAAGCGCGTACGGACGCCCGATCACCTGCTCGCGATCATAGCCGGTAATCTCCTCAGCAGCACGATTAAACAGGGTGATATTGGTGTCCAGATCGATAGCAACCAGCCCGGTACGCATACTTTCGATGACATTGTCAAACTTGCGCTTCAGAGCGTTGATTTCATCGAGTTGATGCGATAATTCCCGGTTCTTCTCTTCCAGTTGCAGGTTCAGCGTCTCCACCTTCTGCTGCATTCGCTGGTAGGACTCTTCCAGGCGGACGGTGGTACTGTTGAAATCTTTGAGATAGTCAACCAGCTCCGCCAGGTGCGGATTCTTTTGTTCTGTCCCGGGCATCGTATCCTGTATTTATCCGGTAGGATTTTCGTACTGAAACCAAATTTTTTTCTTTTCCCCACATGAGCACTGGATCTGCATTCCCACGATGACGCCGTGTTCCTGAATGGGTTCGACTTTCAGGCCATGTTCGTGCCCGGCATCAAAGACAGGCAGTGCCGAGAGCCCGGACTGGATGGTTTCCGCCTTTTTTTGCGGAGTTTCAACTCGGAGAGAATTCTGTTTTTTAACGACATTACCTAATTCGAGGAACTCATCAGCCATGGTTGTGCGGTCCGTCGTTGCGGAGGTTGAGGGAAGAAATGACACTGTATCGAGTTATCAGGCCTGTGACCTGAAAAATGTACGGCCCGTCAGCAAATTGTGTGGTTTGGGAAAATATCGTACTTCGCGACATTTATGTCGCGTCACAGTCAGCACCCCTGAAGCAGACTGAATAACGAAAAGTATCGTACTTCGCGACATGAATGTCGCGTTACAGCATGGTTGCATCTTTTCAACCAGACCGCCTGACAACAGCACCTGCCTGCACCAGAACCGTCATTCCGATTTTTCCCGCACCGATTTGTGAAGCAATCACGCCTCGTGCCGTTTCATGAACAAGAATACTATGGGAAATAGATATGTAACATTTTTGCAAGGATGGTGCCATGCCAGGAGTGATGGGGCTAAGTCCAACAATTCAAAATCGTTCCCTGATTATCATCCTGTAACCACGCCCTGGCCGGGCCCGGAAGATGTGGCTGATTCCCCTGCACTGAGCGAAAAACGGCCGTTTACCGGCCAGGCCGCACTGTTTCAGCGCACTCTGCCGGCAGCCCGAAAAGTCTTCCGAAAAGTCAGTTTGCCGTCAGCGGTTGTGGCCTGCGCCAGGAGAGGAAATTGGCAAGAAGCTGATACCCGGCTTGGCCTGCCTGGCCGGGCACGGGCATGACACTGTACACCACATCGCCCCGGCCGTGCTGGCTGTGCAGGACGAGGGGAAACTCGCCTGTGCCCAGCGCCACCTGCCAGCCCGCTGATCGTTCCGCCGGCGTGCCGGACAGCAGCGCCGGTATGGCATGCCTGAGTTGTTCTGCCGGCACCGGGTTTGGCTGCTGCATCAATGCTCCCTGCAGCTCCGGCACCATGGTCGGGAGGAACCACCGCACGTCTGCATCGAGGGTCAACGCCTGACGTTCTCCTGCAGCGCGGTTCCACGCCGCGTTCCAGATTGCTGCGGGTTGGGAAAAGACCAGCAACCGTGCTCCCTCGCGCACCTGGCCGAGCAGACGCGGCATGGCGGATGCAAGCCGGGGGTCACGCGCCAGCGCATTTTCCGCGATGATGAACACATCCACTGCGGACAGTGAAGTGGCCGAAAGACCGGTAAAATCGAGCAGCGT
>DRLW01000559.1 GCA_011375275.1 Bacteroidota bacterium | reverse complement strand
CGGGGATTGTATTCTGATCGATCTCTGGGCCAAAGAGGACAAACCCGGCGCCATTTACGGCGACATCACCTGGTGCGGTTTTGCCGGTCAAAATCCTCCGGAACAGTACGTTGAAATCTGGACTGTGGCCCGCGACGCCCGCGAAGCCGGGCTTGCCCTGCTGCAACAGGCGCACGACCAGGGGAAAACCGTGCAGGCTTTCGAAATCGATGCAGCCGTTCGCGCGCACATCACGGAAAAAGGCTATGGCGAATATTTTTTCCACCGCACCGGGCACAGCATCGGCGAGGATGACCACGGCAAAGGCGCAAATATAGATGATTATGAATCCAAGGACTTGCGCGACATCATCCCCGGCCTGCTGTTTTCCATCGAACCGGGCATCTATCTGCCTGATTTCGGCATTCGTACCGAAATCGATGTCTATTATGATGCAGATGGCCCGCAGGTGTTCACGCCCCGGCAAACCGACCTCATTTTGATGGATATCTGACACACTATGACCTCAGTCAAAAAGGGTTCTGAAATCGAACTCACCATAGACTCCCTGGCTTTCGGCGCCGAAGGTGTCGGCAAAGTCGGGGAGTTCGTGGTTTTTGTGCGCGGTGCTCTGCCCGGGCAACGGGTGCGCGCGCGGATAACCCGCAAGAGGAAATCCCATGCCCAGGCACGCGTACTGGACGTCATCACGCCGTCACCGTACCAGACTCCACCGCGATGCCAGCATTTTGATGATTGCGGCGGCTGTTCGCTGCAGCACCTGCAGTATGAAAAACAGCTCTCCGAAAAGCACCAGCAGGTCATCGACGTGCTCCATCGTCTCGGCGGTTTTAAAAATCCCGAGGTTCTGCCACCGGCCGCTTCGCCGGAAATTTTCTTCTACCGCAATAAAATGGAGTTCACCTTTGGCAGGAAACGCTGGCTGTCCCGCGCTGAAATCGACAGCGGCGAACAGGCTGCTGAGCGGGATTTTGCCCTCGGCTTGCACGTGCCCGGACGTTACGACCGCATTCTGCAACTGAACGCCTGTTACCTGCAGAGCGAGCTGTCGGATGCCATCCGCCGCTTCGTTTTCAGGTTCAGCAGCGCCAGCGGGATGCAGGCCTACTCCACCGAAGACCATCGCGGCTTCTGGCGTTTTCTCGTCATCCGTGAGGGCAAAAATACCGGCGAATGTCTGGTCAACGTGGTCACGGCCGATGCTGGTGAGGAGGGACGTACTCTGGTGGCGGAGCTGGCGGAACAACTGGTCACGGCAGTCTCCGGTGTGAGCACGGTTGTGCACACGATCAACCGGCAGAAGGCGCAGGTTGCCAGTGGGCAGGAGGCGCATGTTTTATACGGTCCGGGCTACATCCACGACAAGCTCGATGAATTTACCTATCGCATCTCGGCGGCATCTTTTTTCCAAACCAACACGCGCGGCGCCGAGGTGCTGTATCGTTACGTACGTGAATTTGCCGGACTGACCGGCAGCGAGACGGTTTATGACCTGTACTGCGGCGCGGGCACCATCGGCATCTATCTCAGCCGCGAGGCCAAACACGTCGCCGGGATCGAGCTGATTCCCGAAGCGATCGACG
This sequence comes from Bacteroidota bacterium, assembly GCA_011375275.1. Classification (GTDB taxonomy): domain Bacteria; phylum Zhuqueibacterota; class Zhuqueibacteria; order Zhuqueibacterales; family Geothermadaptataceae; genus Geothermadaptatus. The sequence goes on along the minus strand of DRLW01000559.1, from coordinate 3,662 downwards.
ACGCCCGCATCAATGCAGAGCTGAACAATGCGGGCAACTGTACTTTTCTCTGCGGTGATCTGAAAGACACCCTCGCAGAACTGCGCACCAGCGGCAACAGCGTGCCTGCTCCTGATGTCATCGTTCTCGACCCGCCCAGAGCCGGTCTGCACCCGCAGGTCGTGTCGCAGGTCGTCGATCTGGCGCCACAGCGTTTTGTCTATGTCTCCTGCAACCCGGCGACCTTTGCCCGAGACGCCCGGCTTTTCTCTGACAACGGTTTCGAACTGGTCAAAGTGCAACCAGTGGATATGTTCCCGCATACGGCACATATCGAGCTGGTCACCCTGTTTGCCAACACCCGCGGAAACCCGTAGAGATGCACGGCCTCCTGTGGAGACGCACGGCCCTTCTCGTTGGGACGCACGGCCGTGCGTCTCTACACAATCCTCATTTCGGATAGCACATCATGACCTCTACAGCGACACGACATATCCCCCGGCGCACCTGCGTGGTCTGCCGGCAGGTGCGGCCGAAACCCGAACTGCTGCGCATCGCCCGGTTGCAGGGTGGCGAGCCGACTTTTGACCCGCGTGCACGGTACGGCGGCCGAGGCACCTACGTGTGCGCGAATGAAAACTGCATCACCTTATTGCACAAGAGAAAAGGGCTGGACCGCGCTTTCCGGCGTGCCTTCCCGGCTGTTGTTTATCAAAAAATCATCCAGGAAATGCTCGATTATGTGGCGACAAAAGATCATTAAACTCATCCACCTGTCACGCAAGGCCGGCAAAATGGCTGCAGGGCATTCCTCCGTTCATGCCATGCTCGAGCAGGGTAAAGTTGCCCTGCTTATCTTTGCTGAAGACTACAGCAGCGGCAGCGAGAAAAAAATTTTCAAAGGCATCGAAACCGAGGTGCCGGTAATACGCCTGGGCACCTGCGCAGAACTCGGCAGCGAATTTGGCCGGGACTCTCTTGGCGTCATCGCTATCCTCGACAGCAACTTTGCCAGCGGTATTTTGAAATATGTGGAACAGGGCAGACAGGAAGAAGCAGAGGAATGAGGCATAAAGGCGAGCTCCGGCAGCATGCGCGTACGCTCAGAGCCGGACTGGCGACAGAGTTTCGGCACAGAGCCAGCCACGCCATCTGTGAACGCCTGATCGCCCGGCAGGAATTCATGCGTGCGCGAACAGTTGACGTTTTTATCCCCTTTGGCGACGAGGTTGATATCCTGCCGGCCATCCACAAGGCCTTTGCTGCAGGCAAAAGAGTTATCACGCAGCGCGTGCCTGCACACGGCCCACACCTGGAGCACTATTTCATCGATGATCTGGATGGGCTGATCCCGGGGCCATTTGGCATCCCCGAACCAGACCCGGAAACATGTCCGCCGGCTGCTGTGTCTGATGCAGACCTGATCATCGTGCCCGGGTTGTTGTTTGACCGCCACGGCAACCGGCTCGGCTATGGCAAGGGATTTTACGACCGTTTTCTGGCCCAAACCCACGCGCTAAAGATTGCGGTGGCGTTTTCGGTACAACTCATCGATGCCGTACCAGTCACGGCGCATGATATTCCGGTGGATATGATCATCACCGAGCAGGGTGTGCTCATTTGCCGGCAAAAGGATCCCAGCCAAAACGTTTGAGATCGACCCGCCTGCCATCGACAGCAACTCCCTCCTGCAACAGCAACTGGCGCTGCACCTGCGCACCGGCTGCGTGGGGAATACGGACACGTCCTTCTGCGCTGAGCACACGGTGCCACGGCACTTCATCGCCATCCGGGACAGCACGCAGCACGCGCGACACATGCCGGGCATAGCCGGGGAACCCTGCCAGCGCCGCCACCTGGCCATAGCTGGCCACCCGGCCGGGTGGTATGCTGCACACCACTGCGACGATTTTCCGATAGAACTCCGTCTGCTGTACCTTTCCCTGCATACGGCTCATTGTTGCGGCAACACCTCGCGCAGGACGCGTAGCGCATTCCCGCCCATGATTTTTTTGATATCATCGTGGCTGTAACCAGCGCGCAGCAACCCGTCGGTCAGATAGATCATACCGGAGGCATCAAAGGGGACCGAGACAGCGCCATCAAAATCGGAACCGAGGGCGACGTGATCGATACCGGCGACGGACACAGTGTGGTCGATGGCACGCACGATCGCATCGACATCCGTACCGCATGTGGCGGTTTTGAAAAAAGCCACGCCGATGACTCCGCCGGTCGCTGCGATGCGCTGCAGATGTGCGTCGCTCACGTTGCGCTCATTATCGCACGTGCCTTTGACGCCGGTGTGCGAGACAACGACTGGCCGGGTGACGACAGAGAGCGCATCATCGATCAGCCTGGGGGAGGCATGCGCCAGATCGAGCAGCATGCCCTTTTCTTCCATCCGTGCGATGACCTGCCTGCCGAACTCCGTCAAACCAACCGAAGGATCGTCATGTGCCGAGCCACCGAGCTCGGTATTGAGAAAATGCGTCGGCGCCATCATCCGGATGCCGGCATCGAACAGGACATCGACATTGCCGAGGTCACCTTCGAGCACCTGCATGCCCTCCACTCCAATCCAGCCTGCGAGCAGCGGAATGCCCGCAGTGCGCGCAGCGATGAACTCATCGACATCACCGCTGGCCTTCAGAAGGATCACGGAATCAGCCGCCTGGGCAACGAAATCATGCATTTTCCCGGCTTGATACAGGGCGCGTTCGCGCAGGCTTGTCCACGTCCGCGGTGGCCAGAGCTCGGAAACACCCAGTATTGTGATGATATCCCACCGCCATGAGGGCTTGCCCGTAATCAGACTTGCCGGTACCTTGGAAACGATGGTGAAGGCCTGTGCCGCATGATTTCCCGCCCGCATGCGTGGGAAATCCACATGGCCGCGATCAGCGCGCTCGTTGGGATTGCGCTTCCACAGCAGCAGATCGCAGTGCAGATCGACGATGGTGAGCTGTGCGTGCAACGCCCGCGCCTCTGCCGAAGGCTCGGGAAAATCCTGTTCAATGACGCCGTTCGCATTGGCGTCAAACTGGCGGGGAAAAATCACGAAAAAGAAAACCAACCCAAGGATCAGTATCCCCAACAGTGCATACAGAACATAACGCATGATACCCTCCGCTCTTCCCTTCTACAGCCGGGAATTTATCAATCAACGATCCGACTTCACCCGATTTCTTCATAAAAAACGCCATGCGCAGGGAAAGTCAGGACAGCAACATGGATACCTATCTTCCCGCGGTATGGCTCCTGCAGTACAGCGCTCGTTTTTTCAGGGGCTCGGGAAGACTGATAAAGCGCAAATATCTCGATTTCAGCCCGGAGATGCAAAGGAAAGCTGACGCACAAAAGTACGGTGCAGGGTGTTTGGTGAATTGATGCGCCGGAGGAGTGGCCATCTCCTCTGCAGTGGGGGTGTGTCATGCAGTAGGAAAGAGTGCGTTACACCGCGGGAAGAGAAAAATGCGGGGGCGAATGCTCACTGCGTCACACCGCAGGAGTGCGGGAGTAGAGGGGTTCAATCCGGGTTCAAAACATACCACAACGGATTTTGAAAGCGTTTTTTGCGGATCACTTCATAATGCAGATGCGGGCCGGTCGAGCGACCGCTGTTGCCAACGCTGGCAATGACCTGGTGGCGTTTGACCTTCTGGCCTTGTTTGACCAGAATT
>DRLW01000558.1 GCA_011375275.1 Bacteroidota bacterium | reverse complement strand
TTGAACACGTACAGGTCTTCTGCTTTTTGCAGAAAACGTGCGTGCTCGCGATAGTTCGCCGGCGTCACCTCCGGGAAATATTCGCGGATGTAGCGGTAGCGCTCGCTGCTGAGCACCTGTTCCTCGATGAACTGGTGCAGCACCGGCTCCTTGACGCGGACGAAAAAGCGGTAGATGTCGCCCGGATCGGTGTGCTCATTGCCGAATTCGCGGTAGTCGCGCTCGTTGCCTTCGGCGTCTCTTTTGCGCCATTCGCGTACCTTCTCCGCGCTGGTCTCGCCGGTGAAATCAAAAACCGGCTCGAGGAAAACCGTGCGGATCGCCTCGGCGAGACGGTTGCGGTACGCCAGCAGCTTTTCGCGGGCATGCCGGCGCACATCGCGGCCATTGCTGGTAGCGAGCATCTCCTCGACCTCATTTTGCAGCAGGCCGCGCACCATGATGCTGTACGCATAGTGCTCCGGATAGTCGGGGAAACACAGCGTCTTGCCCACACCGACGCCGTCCATGCCGCGGTTTTTCATCGCAAACAGAGCGCGGTCGAGGATATAACTCGGCACCGGCTCCGTGCCGATCACCGCGGCGACACCACAGTTGCTCTGCCCGGTGGGATGCAGCTTGTCAGCGATTTCCGAGTAGCGCTCGCGATATTCGCGGATCTGCCGCCGCCGGAAATCGACGCGTTCCTTCAGCCCGAGCCACTGAATTTTATCGAAACGGCCGCGCAGCCTGCGGATGTCACGCAGGCCGAGACCGGCGAGCGCGCGGATGATCTGCATCTGCAAAATGAGAAATGCGTTGGTGATCTGCTGGGCGTTTTTCTCCACATCGCGCAGATTCTGCATGATCAGATTGCTGGTGGCGATCCCGCGGGAGCAGCCGTCGTGGCAGTTGCGGTTGCGGTCGCAGCCGATGGCTACCAGCGGCGCTGTGCCCCAGATCACACCGTCCGCACCCAGGGCCACGGCTTTGATGACATCCTCATAAGTGCGGATGCCGCCGCTGACGAAAAAGTTGACATGGTTGCGCAGGCCGTCTTTCACCAGCCGGTGATGGATGAGCGGGATGGCATACTCGATGTGCATGCCCATCTGCCCTTTGATGATGTTGGGCGAGGCGCCGGTACCGCCGCGCGGGCCGTCGAGCCAGATTTCGATCTTCAGGCCGTATTTTTTGGCGTACTCTTCGGCTGATTCCAGCGCACTATCTCCTGTGCCGGCAGGCAGACGTTCGCGCGCCTGCAGGGCCTCCAGCGTAATATCCCGGGAAATCCGCGCCAGCCCGGCCGCGATGAACTCGATATCCACAGAAGGCGATACTTTCACCGAGACCACCGCGCGCGGGTTGATCATGCGCACCATGTCGATGAACGATTTCACGTCCTCGATCGAATAGCAGTTGTGAAACGGAAAGGGGGAAATGATGCTGGAGTAGGAGTGCGAAATCACATCCTCGCACAACTGCATCAGGTTTTCGAATTCGATCGGGTCCAGGGCGTTCTCACTGTGCAGGGCATAAGCATGCTGCTGGATGTGCCAGAGCGCTGTTTTCAGCTCAGGGAGAATTGTACCCGAGTCCTGAGATTTGATGATGTCCTCGTAGAATTTTTCCGCCACCTCGTGCAGGGGATGGTCTGCCTGCTTTTCCAGCCGTTCGATGCGCTCAGCAAGGGATTGGATGACTTCGAGATTCAGCTCCTCCAGCCCCTCGACGCCGCGCAGATAGGCGACGAGTTTGTTGACCTTTTGCGCCAGAATATGCCCGCCGATGCCCATTTTCGCCCCCTGGCTGTAGGCGATAACCACGCGCCGGGCTTTTTTGATCGTCTCGCGGGTGACGCCGAACAGACCGGTCTTGAGCTCTGTGGAGATGAACGGCTCGTGCTCGCTGTCGATGACGACATAGAACAGAAAAGGCTGCAGCTCCGGGTACGGCTCGAGTGCCCGGAACATGCGCGGATGGCTTTCGGCGCTGAAACCGTTGCGACTGATGGTCTCGCGGATTTCCCGCACGGTGTAGTGCCTGCCATGCTCAAAATACGATTTGATCTCCTGCATGTCCGGCTCGGTGAAGAAGATCGGCTCGCCTTTGCGGTTGAGAAAAAAGCAGGTGGGGTAGCCGCCCTCGCCGGTGTCGTACTGGATGCCCAGCCGTTTGACCGCCAGCACGTGCGCGCGCCAGGTGTCCAGCCCGATCGAGCCGACAGACTTGCCGCCGAACATCCACGGCGCGTTGAGAATCAGGCCTTTGTCGAGCATAACCGCGGTGTTGATGCTGTCGAGCTCATCCTCGGCGATGTTATCCGGGTCGCGCTGGTAGAGGATGCGCATGACGTCAAAACCATCGCCGAGCAGCCCTGTGCCGGTGACGGTTTTCAGATAGGCCATCTGCAGATCGCCCGCGGCCATGCGGCCCATCGTTTCGATTACCCAGCCCGGCCAGACGTGATCGCGCTGATAAACCGTCTGGTTGGTCTCGCTGAGCTGGTAAAACCAGTGCGGCACGCTCAGGGGAACGACACGCTCTTTCAGCTCGCTGTATTTCGGCGCCTGCAGCAGGCCGGCATCCGTCTCGGCGATGAGCTGCTCGTTCAGGTGTTTGAAAGCCGGAATGATCTCCTCGCGTTCGAATATATCCTTTTGAATGCGCAGCTCCAGTTCGTTGAAATCGATCAGCCGGCCCTCTTCGCCGACGGTCTTTTTCACATCTTTGAAGCCCGAGGCACCGAGCACTTCGAGAATCTGCACTTTGCG
>DRLW01000557.1 GCA_011375275.1 Bacteroidota bacterium | reverse complement strand
TGGCCGGAATGACACATGCCGGGGGCTGAGCCGAGCCCGGTTTGCTGAGTTAACTGGATACCCGGACAAGGAACAGGATAACCGAAGTTTTTTGCACTCTGTATGATCCAATTGATAATTAATGAGTTTTTTCAGTAAACTCTAACTTCATGAATTTTCAGGCTATAAACAGGAGGATTCAACTTGTCGGTACGTCTGCGTCTTCGTAGAATGGGAAAGAAAAAGCAACCATTTTACAGAATCGTCGCGATTGATTCGCGTGTAAAACGAGATGGACGATATCTCGAGAATTTGGGTTATTACAATCCGATCAAAGACCCTATTGAGCTGAAAGTGAATGCCGAGCGGGCGTTGTACTGGTTACAAACTGGTGCGCAGCCGAGCGATACGGTACGCAGCCTCTTTCGCAAAACCGGTGTCATGTTGCGTTTTGATCTGATCAAGCGCGGCAAAAGCGAGAGCGAAATCGAAAGTGAAGTCAAAAAATGGGAAGAACAGCAAGCCGAGCGTTTGAAAAAGCTCGAAGCTGCCAGAACCCAGGCCGAGCGCGATAAAGCCAAAGCTGAAGCGAAGAAGGCGAAAGAAGAAGAAAAAGCCAAGGCTAAAGCCGAGGCTGATGCCGAAGCAGAAGCTGCAGCCGAGACCGAAGAAACCGCTGAGACTGCTGCAGAAGAGACAGCCTCCGAAGAAAAAAGCGAAAAAGCTGAATCAGCAGAAGACGCTAAAGCAGAATAATTCGGCCGTGCCAAGGCCATTCTCTGAGCATCGCATCGCTACCTCATGGATGGAGTGGTGATGACCTTTTGGAGACGGTATCTGTACTTCGAAAGTATCTTGCACCGGGAAACTCCTGCCCGTTGAAAGATATCAATATCCTACGCGTTTGATCGTGGATACGTGGAATCGCAGGAGGATTAACCCTTTGGAGGGTTGAGTTATGAAGGAATTTATCCTGTTTATCGTCAAGCATCTGGTTGATAATCCGGACGCGGTCGTGGTCAATGAAGTCGATGGTGAACGCACGGTGGTTTATGAACTCCGTGTCGGCCAGGGTGATATGGGCAAGGTCATCGGCAAAAGGGGACAGACTGCGAAATCGATTCGTACACTGCTCGCTGCTGCTTCGGCAAAAACCGGCAAAAGAGCAGTGCTGGAGATTCTGGAGTAATTCATCACCACGTCAGGTACCGCCTGTGGTTTTTTCGGTGTGTACTTTTCGTATTGGCTTTCAAGCATGCATGCCACAATGACTGAATTTGTAACCATCGGCAAGATTCTCAAGCCCCACGGCATTCGTGGTTTTTTTAAAGTTTTACCCACCACGGATGATCCGGCACGCTTTTCCGGTATGCAGTCGATCCGGGTGCGCAGGCCGGGCACGAATGCTGTGCAAACCTATCAGCCGGAGAAAATTCAGGTACAGGCACATGCTCTGTTGATCAAGCTGCAGGGGGTGGATACCAGAAACGATGCTGAGTTGTTGCGCAACTGTGAAATCGTCGTGAAGCGTGAGGAATGCATGCCTCTCGATGATGAGTCGTATTATATCTTCGATCTGATCGGCATCCGTGTTGAAACCGTCGCCGGCAAGCCCGTGGGCACGATCAGGGAAGTGCTGCAATATCCGGCCAACGATATTTATGTTGTCGATACCGGCGATGATGATGTGCTGATTCCGGCGGTCGGGCATTTTATCAAACAGATCGATCTCGAAAACGCGCTCATGGTCATCGAGCCGATCGAAGGGTTGTTGCCCGAGGCATGAAAATTCATATCGTCACTGCTTTTCCGGGTATGTTCCCCGGCGTTATCGACGAGAGCATACTCAAGCGTGCTCAGGTTCAGGGAGCCGTACAGATAACGGTGCATGACCTGCGGGATTTTACAACCGACAAGCACCGTTCCGTGGATGACGCACCCTATGGCGGCGGGCCGGGCATGATCCTCAAGCCTGAGCCGATCTTCCGTTGTGTTGAGAAGATCATCGAGCGGGACAAGCTCGAACAACCGCGTATTATACTGACCAGTGCTGCGGGTGAGCTGTTTGACCAGAACCACGCCAACCGAATCGCTGCCGAGCCGGAACGGGCTTTGATCTTTATCTGTGGTCACTACAAAGGCGTCGATGAGCGTGTTCGAGAATTTCTGGCCACAGAGGAGTACAGTATCGGTGAGTATGTCCTCACGGGCGGGGAACTGGCAACCATGGTGATGGTCGATGCCATCGTCCGCTTGCTGCCCGATGTGCTCGGTGATCTGGACTCTGCACTCAGCGACTCCTTCCAGGGCGATACACTGGATCATCCGCACTATACGCGGCCGCAGGATTTTCGCGGCATGCGCGTTCCCGATGTGCTGCTTTCCGGCCATCACGGAGAAATCGAAAAATGGCGCAGGCGCAAGGCAGAGGAAGCGCTGCGCGCGCAAAAGCGTGATTTGAGTAAGTTTAAAAGGAAAAATTCTTAGCCCCTTTTCGTGCGCCAGGAGCGCGGGAAATCCGGATAGAAAGAGCAGGGCAAAAAAATCGAAAACAGGCTTTCTCAGCAACAAGAGAATAAGGAGATAGAACGAAATGAGTAAAATCGATGCATTGACAGCCGCGCAGCTGCGTACCGACCTGCCGGACTTCGGCCCCGGAGATACCATCGCTGTGCATTACAAAGTCGTCGAAGGGGAGAAACAGCGCATCCAGGTTTTTCAGGGCGTGGTTTTGCAGCGCCGTGGCGCCGGCGTCGGTGAAACCTTTACGGTGCGTAAAGTTTCCAACGGTATCGGTGTTGAGCGGATTTTCCCCACGCATTCGCCGAACATCGCCAAGATCGAGCATCTGCGCTCAGGGAAAGTGCGGCGTGCCAAGCTGTTCTACCTGCGCAACCTGCGCGGTAAGGCTGCCCGCATAGCTGAAAAACGCTGAGCCCGGGTCTTTGAGCAGAAATCTTTGCAGATGAAAAATAAAAGCCGTTGCTTTCTCAGAAAAGCAACGGCTTTTTTTATTGCAAGAACGGGGAGTCGCTTCCGGGGCATTCACCTGCACCGCACTATTCAGGCCGGTTTCAGCTCAGAATGCGCCCATAGGCTTCGCGAATCAGGGCGTGAAAATGATAGACACCGGTTTCACGTTTCACGGAGTAGCGACCACGGTCATAGGCTCGTGAATTCAGGCCGCGCTGGACCTGTTCGCAGATATCGATATCTTCCTGCTGGATTTCGTCGCTATAGCGCATGTCCTCAGCGATGATGTCCCGTGCGCCGGGAGAATGGGTGTCTTCATAGTAGTAATCA
>DRLW01000556.1 GCA_011375275.1 Bacteroidota bacterium | reverse complement strand
GCTCAGAGGAATGAAACTCGCCGCTCCGTCTCCACCTGTGGAAAAACCCAGACGGTTCTCCTTGCGGATCTCCGAGCCACTCTGATTGCTGCCTCTGGCGTCCTCATAAATCAAAATTGTGACAATATCGCCGACCTGATGCGCCTTGACATCAGAGTACAACGAAGACCTTGCACCAAACTGCTGTGCATGGCCCGGCGCGCTGAAAAACAGGCCAACAACGCCAGCAAACAGGGCACTGTAAAGAAAATTATTTTTTTGTATCATCTCTTAGCTCCGAGTCATTCATGTGCAACACCCCTCATTCACAATCCGACATGAACGCTGCCGTTTTGCGTGATTTTCCCCTTGAGCACCCGGCGCGTATCCAGCGCCCAGACCCGAATCCAGTCGTTGGCATTGCCGGGCTCCTGCGCCATGGCATAAGTCCGGAGCGCGACAGCACCGGCAGAGATCAACAACTCGACCCGCTGCCCGCGTGCGACAAGAGGCGCTTTTTCGATCATGGCGCTGGTCAGCATTTTCCCGGCCGGGATGATGACCCGGGCCTGGAAAGCCCCCATATCCGGCAACGTTCGCAGGGGCTCATGAGCACTGAACGTCGTTTCCTGCAGCTCTTTTCTGAAACAGGTCTCCTGCAGACGTTGCCTGCGGTTGATGCGCTGCGTGGCGACCAGCACGTTTTCGTAGGTGTGGATCACCACAGCTACTGGTATTTTAGTTGACAGAATACCGTCCTTCATCACCCGTACTTCGAGCAGATGATAACCACGGCCCTTGAAGGTACCGCGCGTTTTCACAGCCAGCGAAAATGCACCAACCGGCCCGGGGAAGGACTCGGGCACGCGTTTGTACTCCAGCTTCCACTCGACGCCGGGATAATCATCCATTTTTTTCCGTACCCAGCGCGCAATCGCTTCATCGATGCGTATGCGGGTGATGTCGCGCTGAGCTGTTTTCACGCGTACGACGCGCGGCCCGGTGATCGCGGGTATCAATTCTGCCAGTCCCGCGTGGCGCAACTGCAGGCGCAACTGATTGCGGGTGATATCCTTGGCCTCTCCCGGCGGCGCGGCGCGCCCAAGCACGACTTTTTTCAAGGCGCGGGCGAGTTTTTTCGATGGCGGCTCGATAGTACAGATTTCAAACGCTGTAATCTGAGGCCCGACGACTGTGGTTTCCGGCTTCAATTTCAATGTAACTGTCTTGCCCTGTGCCTGGGCGAACGAAAGCGTACTACAGAGAAAAAGGACAAAATAATGATAATACGACATCATCACCTCACTATTTACCGTCTCAGATTGCTCGCGGTGTTGAGCATCTCCTCTGCGGTGCGGACAGATTTGGAATTGATTTCATAAGCACGCTGGGCAACGATCATGTTGATCATCTCCTCGACCACCTGCACATTGGACATCTCGAGATAGCCCTGGCGCAAGCGGCCGATGTTATCTGTGCCCGGTGTTCCGACAAAAGGCTCGCCCGAGGCAATCGTTGCCTGGTATAAGTTGCCGCCCAGGCTTTCGAGACCCGCCGGGTTCATAAAACGCACAAGCTCGAAACGCCCGACTTCGATCGGATCGCTCGTGTCTCCGCTCGTCGTCACCGAGACGACGCCGCTGAGGCTGATGTTGATACTGATGGTATCTGCCGGCAATGTGATCTCCGGTTCGAGGACATAGCCGCCACTGGTCACCAGCCGGCCATCAGCCGAGACTTTGAACGAACCATCGCGGGTGTAAACAATCCGGCCATCGTTTTTTAAAATCTGAAAGAAACCATCTCCGTCGATAGCGATATCCAGCGGATTGTCCGTTGCATTGACATCTCCCTGGGAAAACATCTTCTGCACACTGCCTGCCGCGGTGCCGTGGCCTATTTGCACTTCTGTGGGAATGTTCACCCCCTGGGTATTGGCCACACCCAGGGCCCGGCGGGTCTGGTACAGCAAATCCTGAAATTCAATCTTGGCCTTTTTATAACCGGTTGTGTTGACATTTGCCAGATTGTTGGAAATGGTGTCAACTTGCAGCTCCTGGGCAAACATGCCGGTCGCTGCTGTCCGCAATGCTCTTAGCATGGGTATCTCCTATGAAAAGGGTGATCAGACGCGGCCGAGGTCCTGAACAGCACGGCGCAGGGTATCGTCCTGCGTCTGAATCATCTTCTGGTTGTCGTTGAAACTTCGGGACAGCATGATCAGGTTGACCATTTCTTCAACGACATTGATATTGGCTTCCTCGAGATGCCCCTGGATGATCTGACTCTGTACGCTCAGGGGCTCCGGCGCGTTTGGCTTGAGGCTGTAAAGATTATTGCCTGCTTTTTCCAGAGCACCAGGCGGGAAATCAAGAATCTGCAGCTTGTCGATCAACTTGCCGTTGCTGAAAATCTCACCATTGCGATTGACGCTGAAATCATTGTCCGTAATGACGATATCCCCATTTTCACCCTGCACCGGCAAGCCACGCGGGCCGACGAGCACTCCTTCAGCATTGAGCTGAAAATGGCCGTCACGGGAGTAGCTCTGTTCGGTTCCGTCACTGAGGACAAAGAACCCTTTACCGTCGATACTGAGGTCAAAAGGGTTGCCGGTTTCGCGCAGGGCACCCTGGGAGAAATCTGTCACCACAGTTTCGACACCAGTGCCGCCCTGGTTCTCATCGACGAAAAAATTATTCGAATCGATGAGGTTGCGAAAAGCCACCACATCTTTTTTAAAACCCGCGGTATTGGCGTTCGCCAGGTTATTGCTGACGACTTCCAGCCATGTTTTCTTGACCGACATCCCTGCCGCGCCGGTATAAATGCCACGTATCATGAGGAACTCCGCTGATGATCGAATTTTTGCCTGGAACAGGCAAGGGCTGTGCCACGAGAGCAGAAATCAAAACAAAGCAGGCAAGGCACTATTTTTAATGGAATAACGTGGTTAAAGGCTTGTCACCGGAATACGGTGTAGTGGGAAGCAGCAGGCAAGATTTGCCGGAACGGGAGGGTTTTTCCTTTTTCAGGTGGAGGAAGTGCGGACTCAGCTCGACTTTTCCAAATCGATGATCATCTGCCCGTTGTAGTATTCCTTGAGTATCGGCTGCGATATCGTGCTCATCTTGCGCACACTTTCGCCGATCCGTTCTGCACTTGAGCGGATACTCTCCAGCTTCTCGGTCACATCAGCAGGCATGCCGCTCAGCTCATCCTGCAGAAGTTGAACATTGCCCAGGATCGGCATCAGAGGGTTGTTGATCTCGTGGTTGACGGTTGCCAGTGCCTGAGCGATTGCAGTGACGCGTTCTCGCTCCAGTTTTTCCGTCTCCAACTGTTTGACAGCGCGCAGATCTCGCGCAATACCGAGAAGCCCGAGAATTTCCAAATCATCGTTGTGCAGCAAAGTTACGTGCAGCTCGACCGGGATCGTGCTCTCCGGGCCTGCAAGGAAGGCAGCTTCTGTAATGAGGGTTTTCTCACCTGTTTTGAGCGTCTCCAGCAGAGACTGTATCGTGCTGTGCTCAAAAGAAAAAAGATCGACGATCGTTTTATCCGCGACATCGACTTTTTCACCGTCGCTGAGGTTGCTTTTGCCTGTGGTCAGGTAGGTGATTTTGCCAGCGGTATCAGTCGTAAACAGAAGGCCGGGGAAATTATCTAACAGGGTCGTGAAAAAGGCCTGGTTGGATTGCAGCTCTGCCAGCATCCGATGCTCGCGAACCTTTTTCTCGCTTTCGAACAGGGTGCTCTGCAGAATGCTGAGCAGTTCATGGTGTCCGAAGGGTTTGTTGAGATAGCTGCTGAGCCCGTCTTCCATCATTTTGCGGATGACGCTCTCGTCATGCTCGGCTGCGGTGAGCATGATCACCGGTATGCTTTGCAGCGTGCGATAGCGCTCATCAGTACGGATAGCGTGGATGAAATCGCCGCCGGTGAAGCGTGGCATCATGTAATCGACGAGTATCAGATCAGGCATGATTTCCAGAGCCATATCCAACCCCTCCCTGCCGTCATAGGCAGAGTACATGCGATAGCCATTTTTTTTCAAAGCAAAACCCTGCAATGCATGCAGGGTTCGATCATCATCGACGAGTAAAATCGTTTTTTGCGGGTGTTCTTGCGACATGATGATATCTCTGGTATATCTCAAGTATTGGCTTCAAGTTCTCGATATAGCTGCGGATGACAGCCATCTGCTGGCGTTCGAAAGCGTTCGGCTCTGTATGCGCGAGGTTCATCACACCGATGACATCCTCGTGGCTGTTGATCGGCTGTGAAAGATATGAGCGGATCGGAGCATGTCCGTGCCGCGTACCGCGGTGAATATCCGCCAGGTAAACCGGACGTTGTTTCTTCGCCACCCAGCCGGATAACCCCGGGCCATAATCAAAAGCGACGAGGTTGATGAAATTAACCCCTCCACCATACTCACTCAGCTTGTGCAGCGACTGGCTGCGTTTGGAAAAGACATACAAACTGGCTGATTCAAAATCTACGCGGCTGGCAAGCGCATCCCAACTCTCATCGATTCCCGTCCGAATGATATCGACGTACTCGTTGCGGCCGTACTGCTCCCTGCTGTCTTCGAGCCTGTGTCTGATCAGAGCAATCCTGTCCATCGCACCATCCTGTTTTTGCCTGAAAATTCATAACCGGAAATTTTATTAGCCTGAAAAATACAGACTATCCATTGCGTTAATACCACGTTTAGAGAACTCCAACCACTGAAAAACGCATCCTGCCCTATCTGTGTGTTCTTCTTCAGCAACCGGAAAACTCATGTCAGCGATGTTGAAAGCTGTTGACGGCTTCTTCGGTGCTGTCGTAAATTTCAAAAAATTTGGACAGCCGTGTCAGATTAAAAATGCGCTCGACCGGGTCCTGCAGATTGGCGACTTTGAATTGGACGTTTTTCTGGCGTGCTTTTTTCAGGCCGCTGACGAGGGTGCCGAGTGCTGCACTGTCCATATACGATACATCAGCCAGATCCACGACCAGCTTGCGGGTACCTTTTGCAATCTCTCCTTCGATGAGATCACGCAGTGAATCGACGTTATTGACATCCAGTTCACCTGCTGGTGTCAATACCACGACTCCATCCTGTTGCAAAGCAGTATGTTCCATGGTGTCCTCGCGCTTTATCCAGTTTCCATTCTTCTTTGTTAAGATCAAATGATTTTTGCCATCTGGTGTACGTTTATATTCGATATCATCGACGAGGTTGTTGATGATATGCAGGCCCATGCCACTCTCCTGCAGCTCATCCAGACTGCGCAGTCTGATATTTTTGACATCGCAGGCCATGCCCGAATCACACAGCTCGACTACGAGGGCGCCATCGCCATCGTCGCGCAGATGCATCTCGATAAGCCCGTCACTCGCTCCGGCATAACCGTGTTCGATGATATTAGCAACCGCCTCATGAACAGCCAACTGTATGTCGTAGATCGCTTCTTCTGACAGTCCTAACTTTTGTGCGGCTGTTTTCACCACGCCACGCACGGAACGCAATATCTCCAGTCCGCTGTGAAAAGTCAGGTTCAGCTCTTCATCACTGACGACTGTTACCGGAAGCCGTGAACTACCCATGGCGCTGTTTCTCCATCCTTTGAATGCTTCGCTTTCTTCTGGTTTGCAGCCGAATCACTGCTCCGCGCAGCAGAAAAACGACAAAGGCGATCATGCGAATCAAATCAGTTTAGTTATCGCCGGGTGATGATCTTTTTTTCGCGAACATCGATTGTTTTCTGTAAACATAGGCCAACACAACAGAGACAGCTTCATACAGGGGCGCAGGAATTTCACATTCGACTTCCAAGGGATAGAGCGCGGAGAGCAGTTTCTCTTCTTCGATAATTTCGATACCGTTTTCCCGGGCTGTGGCGATAATTCGCTCCGCCAGCTTACCCTGACCGCGGGCTGTGACGCGTGGAGCACGATCACGCTCAGCATCATAGTGCAGAGCAACTGCTCTTTTGCTTTTTTGCATAAACTGCCATGTTCACAAATTCCAATAAACAGTCCGGTTATCCAGTAAAACTACTGGCTATCCACTTCACCCAGCACGGTTGCATCTTTTCAACAAGACTGCCTGACAACAGCACGCGCCTGCACCAGAACTGTCATGCCGGTTTCCAGCAGGGGGAGACCGGAATCTCCCTGGCTCAGGCACCTGACCGAAAAGATGAGATTCCGCCACCATGGCACCGGGCTGCGTCCGGAACGACGCAATAAGGCATCTTCCTCATTTTATGAATTTCGGCAACAGCGGGCAAAACATAAGCAGGCCGGCCCCTGATGTCAAATCTGAATATCGAGCCGGGAGGTTACATTCTGAATGCTCGGGGCGGAGTGTTCCGGAGCGTGAAGAAGCATCGACAGCGCAGGCTTTACATCAGGGATGGCTGTGTGCAGCTCTCGCCGGAGCTGATCGAAGTCTTCCTGCAGCATGGCCATCCATTCCGGATCATCGACGAAAAAGTGGATTGCCAGATTCTCGCCCTGCTTGAGGAAGCGAATTTCTGTCCGTGCTGTGAGCTCGTTTTCTATGACCAGAGACAGGGTGGAAATTTGCTGGCCGTCCTGATCATCCTGTTTCTTCGGATGGTAGAGCACACGCAGTTCATCCATGGCGCGCGGGCCGTTCAATCCGAGGTAGATGATCGCGGTTTTGTCCATTTGCTCCGGGAGCAGGTCTTCCAGCGGGATGTTCTCAGCCCGCTCAACGCCTTCGTCGCCGGCAAGCTGCAGGCGGATTCCCGCACGCACCTGGCGTATGTGTACCCGGAGAAGTTGCCCAGGAGTCAAAGCAAGGCCGGACTCAGCAAGAAAACGATAGCCGGCCATTGAAATGAGATATTTGCCTGCCGAGACCTGCCCTGCAACGCGCACTGTGACTGCCGCACCGGTTTTATGCAGGCGCTCGAAGACAGCGAGCATATCCGGCTGTGCTGCTGGTGAAGATAAACGGAGTGCGGCGAGAATATCACGCGCGGCAGAGGGCAGCATCATCAAAACCTATCCTCAACAATGAGATCAAAATGAAAAATCCATGCGCGTGTCTGCGCCCCCGGCTGCAGCCTCCATGTCGTCGAGCCGGCTGAATTCCAACACCAGCTCCACCTCACCAACGCCCATATTCAGATGCTCGGCGATCTGTCGCACCGTCATCCCCTCGGCTGCCAGCGCCCGGATGCGCGCTTTCTGGCTGCTGCGATCAGGTGCCGGCTGTGTGGCGGCCGGCTGTTTATCGTCCATGTACTGCTCCATCACCTGCCGGAATTGCGGACGTTGTCGCTGGTTTTTCTGCAACTCTGCCGCCGGCGGCACTCCAGCGGATGTGTCCCGAACATGCGGGCGGCGGCGCTGTTTTTTCATCAGGTTTTCTTCGAGACGATCGAGGTCGTCTTTTTGCGGCTTAACCGGCCCGTGACGCTCGCGACCAGAAGGCGTTTCAGTCTTTGTCTGCTGGTACGTCGCATTGGCCTGCATCAGATTCATGATGCGATTGTACTGGGTCTTGCGGGGTGCGATAACCTGCCGCAGCCGCCGTCTGCGGTACAGTACCAGCATGAGAACCGCAAAAAACACGACCGGTACAGCAAGGATACCCAGGAGCACGGGGGCAGGCAGGAACTCTTCGATGATTGCCAGCCAGCTTTTTGCTTTGCGCACGGAGATGATCTTCGGCTCCGGCGTGGCTTTGTTTTCTTTTTCTGTGTTTCCATCCACTCCGGCAACCGCAGTCAGCGTATCTGCAGCGGGTGCGCTTGCCGCGGTGATCTCCTCTTGTTCGAGTTGGCCTGCAGGCTGCTCATCGCCATCAGCAGACCTGTGCTGCGCCGGCTGAAACATGGTGCGCAGCAGGCCGTCAGCAACAAGACCGAGCTCCTGGTCTCGGCGGATTTTCTCCAATGTCTGGCGGGCGCGCTCCGTGTCGTTGCGCAAAAAATACAGCATGCCCATCTGTAAATAGACGCGCGTATTATCCGGATTGCTCGAGGCTTCTTTTTCGAGCAGGGTCAGTGCCTGCAGCGTATCGCCGCTCTGTAACGCAAAGGCAGCCTTCTCCATGGTGCTCTTGCGCGTGGCCACAGCCAGCTCTCCGTTCGGATAGCAGTCGATGATCAACTTCTTCGCCGGGGAAAAATAGAAGGCGTCATAGCGGAAGCGAAAAGGCAGTGCAATTTTCACCATGGTACCGGCGACATTACGTGCGCTAATCACCTCACCGCGTGCATCGCGGATCGGTTTCAGCGTGCTGGCAGCCGCACCGGTAAACTGCAGATACAGCGCCCCCACCGCGCTGCTGTCTGTTATCGTGTACTCCGGCATGGAGCTGGTAAAAATCTCTACCCGGCGAAAACGGTCAAAATCAGACACGCGTATGTCATCGATCAACGGCTGCTGCCGGGCTTCGATAATCCCGGGATGGATCAGGAGGGCGAGCAGTGTAATCTGTGTGGCAATTTTCAACATTGGATTTCTTCCTTATGGAGAAAGTGAAAGAAAGAATCAGCCTGAGCGAGGAGCTGAAAAAGTCTGCCGGCAAAAGGCTCGAAATCCGGCATACCCGAATCTGTCAGGGGCAGGCACAGCATTTCCGCAACGTTCTGGTTCAGAGTGGGCATAGCCACGCCGGCATCAAATCCGATGCCGAGCTGATGCACGAGATAATCCGCTGTGTGCACAGCCCAGGGCAACAGAGCTGTATCCCGCCCCTCTTCCGGGGTGTGATGCAGGGCGATGGCCTGCGCGAGAGAAGCAGGGAAATTCCATTTTTCGGCAAGCCAAGCGCCGAGCTGGGCGTGCGAAATGCCGAGCACCTCGCGTTCCGCGCGATCGAAATCGCAGGATGGATGCTGTTCGATGTGTTCGATAACCGCATCAAAATGATCGGGAGCAAACTGGCTCAGAATCAACTTGCCGATGTCGTGAATCAATCCGGCGGCAAAGGCATCTGCTGCCTTCCCGGGTTGAATTTCGCTGACGAACATCTGTGCGGCAACGCCGCAGGCGTAGGCATGCTCCCAAAATTCCGAATAGTCAAAATGACCGCGCCAGTTCCTGGAAAAACTTTCGATGACGCTCAGGCTCAGGGTGAGATTGCGGATATTTTCGAATCCGAGCAGAACCACGGCCATATCCAGATTAGCAACCTGCCTGCGCAGTCCGTAGTAAGCCGAGTTCGCGAGTTTCAAAAGCCGGGAAGCGATAACATGATCTGACCTGATCACAGCACTCAAATCGCGGGCGGAGGTTTCGGGATGATCGATGATCTGCATCATTTTCGCCGCCACGGTTGGCAGGGTCGGCAGGGTAACGATTTTGCGTGCCAGTCTTTTGCCCTGAATTTCACCAAGCCGGAATCTGCTCTTGTTTTCCATGTCCTCAAATTTTCACATCGATTTTAAAACCGAGATGCGTCATCTCTTTTTCGTCGGGATCGTCTTCGGTTTCGCTCTGTTTCCTGGCTGAATGCTGCTGTCGCTGCTGTTTCTTTTCCTGCTCGTCGTTGTCGGCCCGCTCGTCTTTGTGGCTCGGTTCGGCTGATTCGATTCGAGTGCGTGAGATGGATTGCATCGCGCTTTGGAACTGTTTCTGGTTTGCTTCCTCAGAAACTTTGTCCACATTCTGGACGCGCTCCAGTACCGGGGTTTTCCCCAGAGTGTCGGATAAATGTACAGGGCGTATCATCTGTGCCCTCCATCATGTTAGCGGTCATCCCGAGAGTTCCGAGACGAGAATACTGCGCAGCGTCTGTACGGCCTTGCTGTGGATTTGCGACACACGGGATTCCGTGATATTCAGCACCTGGCCGATTTCCCTCAGGGTGAGTTCCTCGTAGTAATACAGCGCCATAACAATTTTTTCCTGCTCCTGCAATCTCCCTATCGTTTCTACCAGCAGTTTTTTGATCTCATCAGACTCGATGGAACGGTACGGGTTGTCGGACAACTGATCTTCGACGATCTCATACATGCTGGCGCCGTGCTCTCTGTCTTCCACGCCCGGGCCATCGAGGGACACCTGGCTGGCTGTGTTGATGTCACGCAGAAGGGCCACAAACTCTTTCTCCGACATCTCCATGCGATCCATAATTTCATGCTCATTGACCGGGCGGCCGAGCTCGCGCTCAAGCTCATTGAGGGCTCTCTCGAACTTTCGCGCCTTGGAGCGGAGAGAACGCGGTGCCCAGTCCAGCTTGCGCAGCTCGTCGAGAATCGCGCCACGGATGCGCGGCAGTACGAAGGTTTCGAACTTAACCCCCATCTGCGGGTCAAAGCGGTCGAGAGCACCGATCAGCCCGATCACGCCCGCGCTGACGAGATCTTCGTAGTCCACCGAAGAGGGCAGGTTGACCATCATTTTTCCGGCTACGTATTTCACCAACGGCAGGTATTTCAGAAGCAGTTGCTCTCTCACCTCGTCCTCGCCGCTGCCCAGATACTCTTTCCACAGGATTTTTTGTTCTTCGTTTGGCATGATGCAAATCTCCGCTCGTATTCAGCCCAAATTTTTCACGAACTATCACTTCGCGTCAGAAGCTCAGAATATCTGAAAATCTCCTTTGTAATCCCCACTCACCCATCTGCGATTTCGAAAAGCCGGTACCGGTGCTCCGTGCTGCGGCTCAACTGTTGAACAGCTCGGAGATGGCCTTGGCCTTCATACGCACGATCTCCTCGCTTTCCGTCTCAGAACCCGGATTCTCCATTTCTTCCTCTTCTTTGACCTTTTTCAGTGCCAGCTTGATATGCAGGTACATGATTTCGCCAACCAGGGCAAAGAGATAGAATGCAACGTACCAGACCAGGGTACGCTTAAACGTCGTCTCAAAACTGACACCCAGCAGCATGTTGCCGATGAAAACAGCCAGTGTCAGCGATAGTGCTATTTGAGAAACCACGAAAAATTGTCCTCCTGATCCTGTTATCGACATATTCTGTTAGACTTGTGAAGACTTTGTTGTTATGCGGCCTGCAGGCGCCCTTTTCCAAGTTTATCAAACACCGGAATCTCGCCGTGTTGCTGCAGGATGGTTTCCATGAACAGCATAAACGTTGTGCCCTGCTCCCAACTGCGCAGCAGGCACCCATCACGCAGCCCGTCCTGAACGTGGGGGTCAGCAGGAATCCATCCTGCTGTGGCGATTTTCTCTTTGAGAAAATGCTCGGCAATCTTGTTCAATTTCTCGATTGTTTCTTCCGCTTCCTGGCTGTCACGCACCTGGTTGACAACGAGGGATACCGGCAGCTCCCTGGTTTGGGCACGCAGCAGCTTAAAATAGGCATAGGCGTTCGCGACTGATGTATGCTCCGGTGTCGTCACCAGCGTGACAGCATCAGAAACCCTGTTCAACAACCGGTGCGCGGCATCAAAGCCATTCGGCGAATCGACCAGTACGACATCGTAGCCGGCGGCACCGGCATCCGACAGGGCTTTCTCGAGAAAATGCGACACAACGCCCTGATGGTCCAGCCCTCCCTGGCCGGAGGCCAGAATATGTAGAGAGCCGGTTACCGGCGTGACAGCATCGGCCAGGGCCAGCGTGCCGGCGAGATAGCCGGACAAGACCGGCCGGGAAGGTACATCGAACACCATGTGCATATTCGGCAGAGAGAGATCACTGTCCACCAGCAGGACACGCAAGCCCTTTTCTGCCAGCAGAAGTGCCAGCGCCGAAGCCGTCACAGTTTTGCCGACGCCCCCCTTGCCGCTGGCGACTGTCCAGCAAAAGCTCCGGTCTCCCCCGGTCTCAGCCCGGTGTGTGCGTCCCTCGCCGGTGATAAAATCTCGCAAACCTGTCAGTTGATCCATTTTTCTATATCCCACGAATGTGCCATGAGTTTACCCAATACGTCTTTTTTTGCGATGATCAAATCTTCCGGGATGTTCTGACCATTGGCCAGATAAGCCATGGGAATGGCGCTGAGCTTGTGAACATTGAGCAAAATCGAAGGGTTCATCACCTCGTCGATTTTTGTCAGCAAAATGCGGTTACAGGCGAGATTGGTATAGCTGCGGATGATATCCTCCTGTTCTGCATAGCGTGTCGTGGCACTGAGCACGAGGTGAATCTCAGCAGGATCAGCGATCTCGAGGAACTGCTGCAGCTCGCGGCGATATGCCCTGTTTTTGGGGTTACGCCCGGTGGTATCGATCAGCACGACATCATACTCCTGCAAGCCGGAGAGAACGTCGCCGAGCTGGTGCGGCGAATAAGCAACCCGCAGAGGCATTTCTGCGAGCTCTGCAAAAACGCGCAGTTGCTCCACCGCAGCGATGCGAAACGTGTCCACGGAAATCAGGGCAACGCGTTTGTGCTGCTGGAATTTATACATCGAAGCCAGCTTGGCGATGGAAGTGGTTTTGCCCACACCGGTGGGGCCGACCATGGCGATGACCTTTTGCTGTTCATCCCTGTCATCATCATCTGCAGCGACGGAAACATACTCCTGCATCACTTCGCTCAGAACTTCGCGCGCACTCTCGGCCTGTTCAAAGCGCTTCTGCGGCACATCCACGCTCAGCGTACCGATGATGCGATCGACGATCTCGGTATGAATGCCCGCGATCAGCATGGCGGTGCGCAACTTCTGCAGAAAGGGCGGCAGATTGCCGAAACGCCAGTGCTGTTCCGTCTGTTTTGCGGCGATGCGTTCCTTCCACATCCCGGCACGTTCATCGTTTGCTGTCTGCGGGCGCTGTTGCCCGTTTTCGCTGAGCCGGTTTTGGCGCACCCCGCCTATCTGAGAATACACCCGCGAGGCATAGTTCTGCGCGCCTGTCTCCACACCCTGTACAGGTGCAGGCGGGGTTGCACTCATTTCCTGCGCAGAAGTAACCACAGGGGTTTCATCGAGTGCAGCCACGACTTCGATCCCATTTCCGTGGCGAAGTTTGTGCGTGCTGAGAATCAGAGCATTCTCCCCCATCTCATCACGTACTGTCTTCAGGCCTTCAGCGATGTCTTTGACTTTGAATTTTTTAATTTGCATGGTTTACCCGTACGGTTCCAACGATTTTGATTTCAAGTGTGGTCGGCAGCTCGGTGATAGCCAGCACCGCCATAT
>DRLW01000555.1 GCA_011375275.1 Bacteroidota bacterium | reverse complement strand
GTGTCCTTCAGATAACGCGAAAGACAACGTCGGCGCGATGAAGAGCTGAGAGAGGTCAACGCCTGTCGGTGCGGTTACCGGAGCAAAGGGGCTGTCGAAGACTTTGGTGTCGTAATTCGTGTTCATGCCGCCGTTGCCGTAAATCGTCAGGCCGAAAGACATGCTCTCGTTGATCTGCCAGTTTGCTGCTAAAGCGGGGATGAAGAAGATCGTACTGCCGCTTTCAACCGTGCCCGGAGTCAGGGGGAAGGTTTCCGGAAAACCGGAAGGGTTGCCGGTTACGGTGTAGGAGCGGTTCGGGTTGAACAGGGTGACGCCAACATAGTAGCTTTTGCCGACAAAACTCATGGCCCCCGGGTTGGTTGCCGCAGCCATCGGGCTCAGGCTCAGGGCAACACCAGCTCCGGCCATGCCTTTGTATTTGGTACCATAGGCAATGGAAAAATAGCCATTGGTAGCAAAAGCACTGCCTGTGAGCAGAACCAGCAGTAAGAGTACTGCGCTTGCTTTTGTGATGAAACAACGTGTTCGGGTTAAGTGCATGTTACTCATTCCAGCCCTCCTGTTGAGTGGAAAGTGTTGTGAATTGTTGGTTATGGGAACAGGTTTGCAATTTTAGGAATAACGCAGTCGATATTTTGATGTATGATAGCGAAAACCTGTTTGTTCAAAGCCTGATGAGTGACGTTTTTTTCACGAATCGAATTGATTCAGTCGTGCCTCGGACCAGCGGCTTTTTTGCCTCATCCGCCCGGTTCTGCCATTCGCGCTTGCCCACGGCAGCCGGAAACTGCCGTTTCTTCATCGATGTGGGCAGGCTGAGAAGCAGAGACGACGGTTGTATCGTTATAATAGATCAGAGCTGCCGATCGCTTTTATTCAAGTGGCGCCAGGGCGCTCCGTTGGGCAAAATTTTCAGTTATCCCGATTCCCGGGCGTGCAGTGCTGATTCGTGAATACATCGGGATAGAGAGAGACCATGGTGTGAGATCAGTGGATGCGGAGTGCCCGGAGCTAACGCAAGTATGGTGCCATCTGTTTATTCTTGTGTTTTTAGAAAAAACTGAGTAATCTGTGAACACTTATCCCGGCATCCCTGCGGGAGGGTGATGAGAGTGAACATGTGGCAGACCCGCTTGTCCCATGTTATCTGCGCGAAGATATAGTGCGTGATAAGGCGGGTCATAAATTCCTCAGATTATACTTTTCGACGGAGATGTGCAGTTCCGTCCATTTTCATCACCTGCATGATGAATGTGAAGTTCGTGCAACAAAATTTATACCAGTCATCAGTTGTCGTTATTCCACTGTGTTCATAAATGAGCGTTTCAGGAGCGGTCGGGTAGGGGGGACATTGTTGCGGAATGCTGATTCCGGCAGTCAGTCCGGGGCGGTTGCTGCGTCTGTGAGGAAGGGATGCGCTGCCTGTCTGCGCGCTGATCGTAGGGGTATCCCGGAAAATTCATTCAAAGGAAATTCCCTGTAACGGCTGTTGTC
The DNA here is from genome assembly GCA_011375275.1 of Bacteroidota bacterium. Taxonomy (GTDB): domain Bacteria; phylum Zhuqueibacterota; class Zhuqueibacteria; order Zhuqueibacterales; family Geothermadaptataceae; genus Geothermadaptatus. The sequence continues at coordinate 2,362 of DRLW01000555.1, read as the reverse complement.
ATGATCCGGGCGGCAGGCAGCATCGTGCACGGGAAGTGATATCATCCTCAGACAACCAGGGCGCTCGTGCAAGTCGTTATCCCCTGGTGCGATTCAGCCTGTACTTTGTGAGAGTTATGAGTCCTTCGAGCTATAAAAAAGTTGGCATGAAAAAACGCTTCCTGAAGTGGAGCATCGGTGCCTTGATTCTCTTTGCCCTTGCCGGCAACCTGGCGCTGTATCTTCTGATCAGCTCGGGAACGTTATCTGCCGGGCAGGCAGCGGTGATGATCGGCGTTTTTTATGTTCTGTCCGGAGTGCTGGGTATTCTGATGATCATCCGCATGATGGTGCAACCGGTGATCAGCCTGACCGAAAAGGTCAGGCAGGTGCAGGAAGGCAACCTCGATGTGGACCTGAACATTCGTGTGAATCCTGCCTCTTCGGATGAAATGGACATGCTCTATATTGGTTTTAAGGAGATGGTCACCAAGCTGCGCGAGAATATCACCGAACTGCAGAAAGAGAAAAATCGCGCCGAGCAGATGGCACGCCAGCTCATGGAAAACAACAAAAAGCTCGAGCGGATTTTCGAAGGCCTGCCCGATGGCGTGATGATCATCGACAAGGAGTACCGTATCCGGCACGTCAATCCGGTGATGGAAAAGATGATCGGCCGCGGCCTGGAGGAAGTCCAGGGGGAGCTTTGTTACAGCATGTGCCAGGGGCACTCAGAACGCTGTTCTTTCTGCCGTGCAGACTCGGTCTTTCAGCTCGGAGGGCACGCATTCACCATGTGCACCCGCAAGCAGGCCGGCACCGAGGAAAACCGGATCATGGAAATCTACGACATTCCTATCCTCGATGAACACGGCGATGTGGAACTGGTCATCGAATACGTCAAGGATGTTACCGAAGCGGCCAAGCTGCAGCAGCACCTGGAACAGGCCCGCCATCTGGCTGAAATCGGCAAAATGGCCTCTATCGTCTCCCACGAAGTTCGCAACCCCCTGAACGCCATCTCCGGCGCCATCCATTATCTCGAAGGTGAAATTTCCGACACAGAACTGCGCAGCTATCTCAACCTGATCGTCGAACAGATTCAGCGCGTCAAAGGCGTGACCGACGAGCTCCTCGACTATGCCCGGCCGATCAAATCCGAGTTTTCTCTCGAGCAGATCGGCCCGGTGATCGAAAAAGCGATCGCGCTGGTGCGTTCCGCTTTGGATGAAAAGGATGTCTGTGTTGAGCTCAATATCGATGAATCCCTGCCGCTGCTGCCGCTGGATACCATGCAGGTGGAGCGTGCTCTTGTCAATCTGCTGCTCAACGCTATCGACGTTGTCAACGGCGATGGCCGCATCGCTATCAGCGCGACTTATGTTCAGGACGTGCCGGAGAATACCCTGCGATATGTCGAAGTTCGGGTGCAGGATAATGGCCCGGGCCTGGGTGATCGTGATCCGGAAGAGCTGTTCAAACCCTTTGTGAGTACCAAGTTGCGCGGCACCGGCCTTGGCTTGCCGATCGTACGAAAAATCATGGACAGCCACCAGGGCAGTATCCGGCTTTTTTCAGAAAACAGCAGGGGGACGACAGCTATCTTGCATTTTCCAACAGTACTGAAGGTTTATGAAGCAGAAGAACACCATACTAGTTATCGATGACGAAGTCGCCACCCTCAAGGTGATGGAAGCAAATCTCAGCCGCGAGGGCTATCGCGTGCACACAGCCATGGACGGGATCGCTGCTTTTGATGTCCTCAAACGCGAGCGGATCGACATCATCATTGCGGATTACATGATGCCGCGCATGAACGGCATCCAGTTTCTCGAAGCCCTGCGCAACCAGGGGCTGGATATCCCGACGATCATCATCACTGCGCACGGGTCTATCGAGCACGCTGTGCAGGTGATGCAGTTAGGGGCTGAGACCTATTTCACCAAGCCGGTCAACTATGATGAGCTCATGCTGGTGCTCAAACGCAGCATCGAGCAGCGCAAGCTCAAAGATGAACTCAACCGTCTGCGCCGCGAGATCAGCACGCTGTACGGCTTCAGCAACATCATCGGTAACTCGCCGGCCATGCAGGCGATCTACAGCATTATCCGCGATCTCTCGGATACCGATGCCACGGTTCTGATCCAGGGCGAGACAGGTACCGGCAAGGAGCTGGTAGCCCGCGCCATCCACTTCAACAGCATTCTCAAAGACAAGCCTTTCGTCGGGGTGAGCTGCGCTGCGCTGCCGGACTCGCTGCTCGAAAGCGAGCTTTTCGGGCATGAAAAAGGCGCTTTTACCGGTGCAGACCGGGCGCGTATCGGCCGTTTTGAGCAGGCTGCCGGCGGCACCCTGTTCCTCGATGAAATCGGTGATATTTCCT
>DRLW01000554.1 GCA_011375275.1 Bacteroidota bacterium | reverse complement strand
TGTATAATCAGATCAGAGAGAATGTAACCCTTGCCATAAATGCGGACACCATACCCAGCGCTATTATTTGCCCGGTTCCCGTCGATAGTCATGCCGCGCACAGAAAAATTTCTATGTATCCCCTCGGCATCCGTCCATATATTCTGGCCGGTTTGCGAGCTAAAATCAGCCGTCCGGATCACATCGTCGTTGACACCGTTCGCGAGAACCAGTTTCGTCCGTTCTGGCCCCTGGCCGACCAGCTCGATATTTTCGCGAATGATGATTGTCTCCTCAATAACAAAAACCCCGGCACCCAGCTCAACCGTCCCGCGCGAAAGCGATGCAATAGCCCGATTGATTGCCGCGCCGGAATATGTACTGCTGTCTCCAACAGCACCATATTTCTCTGCAAGACGAACACCCCGATCTGTCGTACTCGGTGAAACCCACGTTTGCCCAAACCCGACGCCCTGCAAAATCAGCAGCAAAAATACTGTCCAAAACCGTTTCATATTCTCCTCAAAGCATTGCCTTCCCCCGGCGCCTGATGGCGTGCCTAACCCGGAGGAAGGCTTTTCCACAAGGGTTTTCTTTTCCCTGCGTCCTCAGCGTCTCCGCGAGAGACCTCATCATGCCGGTGCAGCACACCAGTCATCTGGCTGAAGCGTTCTCCGCTGCCCGGTAACCATGATCGTATGCGGCTCGCCCGCAGTAAAACCGCGTTCCGTTTTGTACGAGAGCAGAACGCCGGAAACCGTGTATGTATTCGTATCCACGGCCGTGATGCGCAAATACGCTTTGGTCGTGCGGTACGTCTTCAGCGTGGTGATCTGGCTGGCATTCGTCTGCACCAGCGGAATTTCTATCGTCCCCAGTCCGCTTGACTGAAATTTGTTTCCATCCATCAGTTCAATGCCATCCGGCTCCCAACCGATCTTGACATCCGCCTTTGAATATCCCAGGTCCGTCCAGGTCGAGCCGTCTGAGCTGATCTCCACCTTTGTCGCCGGCCCGGAGAAAATTTTCGTTGCGTCTGCTGCCATGATTTACACTCCGTTTATAGTGCTGTTCGTAGTGCACGCTTCAGCGTGCCTGTTCAAACCGCTTTAAAAATGCCTTCATCTTGAAACTCGACCAAAACCTGCCGAGCCACCTTCTTTTCCCGCGGATCGCCGGGATATTCTTCACATAAGTCCCAAACATCACCAGCACGAAAATCGAATTTTACCGCGTTGTGCTCAAAATAAAAATCCCGCAGGACTTTCGCACGCCTCGCCTGTGTCCCTGCGCTCTCTGCGCCCCTGCGCGAGGCCTTCCCCCGCCCGTCCTGAACTTGTTTAGCTTTAGCCATTGAAAATACCCAGTTTGCTGATATAAGAAATCACCCAGATAACCGTGCTCACCGTAGCAGAGATAACAGCAACCTTGATTTTCAGATTTGTCAGCTCAGAATTTATCCGGTCGAGCTTTTCATACATCTCTTTTTGCAGGGCCATAATGTCCCGCAAAGTCACCCGGCCGTTACCGTTCACTGCCATACCTACCTCTGCCGAAAATGATGCACATTGAGAACGTACTGATTCTGCTGCGCGCCGGTCTCTGTGATGCGGAATTTATATGCGCTGAACGGCTTGTCCGCCGCCCAGGAATAGTTTTTCAGGATGTAGTCAGACTCGCCCGGTGCCGTTAGCGTGCCGAGCGTCTGCCATTCCCAACCCGCTGTTTTTGTGCCTGCACCGCGAAATAAACCCACCTCGATCCTGGCGTTCGCCGTACCGGAAACCACCTTCACGAGACGCCAGGTCAGCCATATCTCCCCGCCTCCGAACTGCGTGTACAGTTTGCCGGTTTCGAAGGTATCCGCGGCAGCGCTGCTCTGTACTACTGTGAAAGAACTGTCCGTGGGAACGAACAACCAGCTCGCCGAAACCGTGTCCTCAAAGTTCTCGCGCGTCAGATAGTCGCGCACGTTTTGCGCCGGTGCAACTACCGGCAAAAACAAAAGCACCAAAAAGATCAGCCTTTTCATTTCCCACCTTTCTCCCGCATGAAAAAACCGGCCAGACCAAAAAGCCCGGACACTACCTGTACAGTCGTGCTCCAGACCTCCGCTTCGACATTCACCCCGAACAATGCCAGAACAGCCGCCAGGGCCGCATAGCTGGAAGGTTCGCGAAAGCGCTCGATGACTTTCTTTTTCATAGCGTACTCCGTATGGTCTCCATATCGATATTCGGGCACGTTTTGCTACTGTCAAGTTCATAGTGCCCGTAAACGTTCTGCACCGGGATTTTGTACTGCCGCATCAGCGCCAGCAACAGCGAGCGCAAATTCCTGAACTGCTGCGAGGTAAACAGCTTATTCCCGACCAGACAAATGCCGATGCTGTCGGCGTTGTGGCCACGTACGTGCGCGCCTTCCTGGTCAACCGGCCTGCCCAGGGCGATCAACCCGTCATATTCGAAATGCGGACGCCGCTCGGAATAGTGCTGAAATTTCGGATAGGGATTATGCACGATGAAATGATAGCCGATCGTGCTGAATCCTCGTTCCTGGTGCCACCTTGTGATCTCCTCGACATCCCCCCAGTTGCTCGCCGAGCAGTGCACGACGATTTTGTTAATCTTCCGCATCAGACGTAGGCTCCGCGCGCCAGGGCTTCGATGCGCATGCTGTTGACCAGAACATCCCTACCGGAGATCAGCACCTCGCTGTGATGCTGTGAAATCAGCCTGAACTCGCCGTTGAGCAGCTCCTTCAAAAAGCTGCTGCTCAGGTTTTCCAGGTCTGTCCAGCCGTTTGCTTTTTTCGTCATGACAAAAACCTCATACACCCAGGCTTCGTTGTACACTCGGTTGGCGATCTCGATGCCGTCGCATTGCGCGGTGCGGTCGCCGACGATCAGCGCAGGATATTTTTCGTTCTCGTCGAAAATAGCGTCATCCACGAGCTGGAACAGACCGGTTGCCGTGGCCGCGGCTGTGATTTTGTTAACGTAGCTCTGCACGGATTGCGTCTCCTATGCGTTTGGCTATGACGTTCCGGTATAACCGCAAAGCTACAGCCAGAAACGGTCTCGCTTTCGTTCCCTGTTGTGAGATTTTTTGTCGCACAAAAAAAGTCACGCGGTCTATTTCCTTCGGTTTGCCCTTCAGGTTGAACTTTTTTCGCACCCAGCGCCGGATAGGCGCCTCCGGCGGCCAGTGTGGCCGGGTGCCTTCGTGGACAAAAATCGCGTGCCGCACATTCGTGCCGGCCTCAAGAGTCAGCAAGCCGAGTTCGCGTTTGACCTCGGATGTGATGCTGTTGCGCAGATCGCCGTCCACGTTCACGCCATGCTTGTCCAGATAGCGCGTAGCCGCCTCGACGATATCCAAGCCGATATCCTCCAGCTCACGCCGGGCTGCCGCAAGAGCACGGTTAAAGCCATCATTTACGCCTGCGTCTTTCGCCATCATATCACCTCGAAACTGATGCCGCCACCCAGGAAATTTGTATCGTTGCCGTCGCTGTCCTGATCCGGCAAAACCCAGTCGTCGATGAGCTGCATAGCCTGCTTGTAGTACATGCGGCGATAGCCTTCCATCTCGCGTTTGTTCATGATCTCCGTCCGGCTCTGGTCGAATCCGACCGCCTTAACCAGCCCGCCGGAGGTCGTGAACCGCAAATTAAGAAACGGCAGTGCAAAATAACAGGAAAGCAGGCTTTCCGCGTGGTCAGCCCGCTTCCTGTCGGGGTCCGTACCTTGGAGCGCGGACAATGCGGTGTATTTCGTGGTGCCGACCAAAGATTCGAACAGACGTGATGCTTTTTCGATGTGATTCGTCAGCTTGCCGCTCAGTTCGGTCGGCAGACTGCACCAGGAGATGACGTCCGAATCCGTGACCAGGGCCATAGTTATTCCGCTTTCTCAAAATACGGTTTGATGCGTTCCGGCAGCTTTTTGTATTCCGCAGGCGTGATACTGTCGCCTTTAAGGATTTTACGGTCGAACACGCCGCCGATGCTGTTTTTTCCGGTTAAAATAAACCCGCCCTGCAGGGGCTTTGCCCCATCCCCGGCCGTTTCTTCCGGCGCACCGGTATCGGCCGCCACCTCTGGTGCGGCGGGCTTGTCATGGTTCTTTTTGGCCATGATGATATCCTTGATTTGTATTTTTGTGACAATGGCCCTGTAGAGACGCACGATCGTGCGTCTCTACGTATCGTTCGGTTGCTCCGGGATTATGGCTGACCCAAAACAATCGCGTCGCCTACGACATATTTCGCGTCCAGCTTCGCCGTGATGGTCACCTTCACAACGCGGGCCCGATTGTCTATATCGCGGCCGATGGTCATATCCCGACCGTAACCCACGGCCAGGTTCCGTTTCAGGGTCAGGATGATATCGGTATCGCCCAGACCAAAAACAGGCCGCAACTGAATACCTTTGTACGTCAGGGCGCGGCTGTAGTCACCCACGAGAACCATGTCGCCAAGGGCTGTTGCGCGCGAACCGATCTGGTCAGCGTAGGCGTCATAAACGTCGGCGGAAACGAAATAGGCCAGTTCAGACCGCTGGTCTTTGTAGTCTTTCGGCAACAGCTTCAGCATGCCCGGGAAGATCGTACCCAGATAATCCGTCCCGGAGATCGTGTAGTCGTTGACCGTGGAGTCCGCCAACGCCTGCTTGATAAAACCGTCCAGGATAACCAGCAGCTTGTCGGTCCGGCTCGAAACAGGGCTCGTCGCGGTGTCACCGTTGAAGATGAGCTGCACCGTGTCTTTACCGAAACGCTTGGCGAAAATCTTGTTCAGCGCTTCGTTGACATCGTCGCCCTCGATGTTCTGCTCCAGGAAGGAAAACGTCACATCATAGGCCATCAACACCTCGACCGGGGTCAGGGACGATTTCGAAAAACTCGGCGTGACCACATCAGCGCTGTTAGGGTCTGCGCCTTCCGTGGCTTTCACCATGGCCGGCTCGCCCAGCTCGATAGAATTCAGGTTCAGGCTGGATTTGATGTTCTTTTCAACCCGCAGGTCTTGCAGAACAGCGGTTTGATCGACCGCAAGATCGATAAACTTTTCCACATCCTGCGGCGAAGCCTGGCCGCCTACAGACGTGGTGATTTGCGCCTTCAGAAGCTGAATGAATTCCTCATTGCTCAGCATGGTTGTCTCCAATAGTTATGATGTTTTCAGTTTCGAAGTGCGCTCCAAGCCCCACTATTATTCCAACAGCTTTTTCCAGAACATGCGATACGCCGCCTGCGACAGCGTGAAGCTGACCGAAATAAACAACACGATATTCCCGAAGGTAACGCCCTGCATATAGGCGGATAGCGCTCCGGTGGCGCCGGACAGTCCCAGGGCCAACAGAAAGCGTGCAGTTTCCGATCGCAGAGACTGCTTCAGGCGTTGAATGACCACCGGCAAAAAAACGCTCAGGATCGTGGCCACGGTTGCGGGAATATTGTATTCCGGCTCGGCATTACCCTGGGCAAAAGCAACCACCGGGAAGAGAAAAAACAGCAGCAGAAAAAGTCGTTTCATGGTGTTCTCCAATTTTTCGCGTACAGACCATTTTACCGGCTCCGGCAAAATGCTTTTTGCGAACCGGGCCGGATCAGATAATAGGCAGCCCGGTCGAGGGTTTCTGATTCTGATCATCATCATCGCGGCCGGCTGCAGACTGCTTGCCGGGGCTGGCTTTTTCAACCTTCTCCAGCCGCTCGCCCAGGTCGTCGATCTTGCTCAGCGCCGTATCCAGTTTTTCCGTCAGGGCGTTCAGTTGCTCATCCACTGCCGGTGTTGCGCCGTCAGGCTGATTGTTGTCATCAGGTTTTTTGCCGTCATCCTTCATCGTCATCTCTCCATTGATGAAATTCATGAATTGCTCAACGCTGTCCCGGATCGCGCCCTCTTTGTCCTCAATTTCCGGACTGTCGATCACCTTCATCAGCGCATCGTTCAGTGCCCAGGTCGCACTGCGTAATGTGGTTTGCTTGTATTCTGAAAGAAAGTCCTTGCTGACAGGAAGGCGCGGGGTAAACAGCCGCGAGAAAAACTTGCGGATCGGGTGTTGTTTGTCCTCTGCCTTGCCAAGGGGCTCGGCCTCGGAAAATCCGCCCATGCTCAACCCGCCGATGTCGCCTTTTTTCACAGCTTCCCAGGTGTCGTCGTTTGTCACCTTGATGCCGACAGCCCAGGCGCCTTCCGGCTCTTCGCTGAAAAGCGGGTCGTTTTTACGCACGAGCCAGCTTTCTGCCACAAATCCTTCGTCACCCTCGAAATCGTGCTGCAAATCCACATTAGTCGTCCGGCGCTTGGCCATGAAGTTATAGGCCATCTTTTCGATTTCCTCGGCCTCCATGGTATCGCCCTCGGTATCGACCTCGCCCGGAGCATAGACGATTCCATAGACCATGCGCTTCTCGGCATCGACTTTGAGAATGCGAAACAACCGCTCGATATCCGGACTGCCGGAGTCTGCGGACTTCCAGATGATCTTTTTCTTATTCGCGCCGGCATCGACCAGGCTGATGTACAACACTTCGACGTTTTTGAGTTTGCGTTTTGCTTTCGGCATGATCTTGCTTTCCCGTGCTGAAGTTGCTTTCCTTTTGTGTGGCAGCAAGATACGAAAGGCGGCGGGCGGTTTAAACGTTATGTTTTCAACGAATAGCGGCAGGATAACGGCGAGGCAGCGGCAGGGATAAAAATGCCCGGCCTGTAGCAGCGCCGGGCGTTTGGGGGAAGAAAAACTCTATTCGACTTTTATATCACCGGTGATCGTTTTGCCGGCATACGTCAGCTTGGCGCGATAGGTACCCGGCGGCACAGGCTTGCCCGCATCGTCGAGCAAGTTCCACCAGACCGCATACGAGCCGGCAGCCAGCATATCGGAAACCATGTTCCGTACGGTTTCCTCTGAGGAGTTCTTACCCTCCGGGTCGGTGATCGTTCCGACATTACCGGGGTTCAGCCTGGTGATGACGTACTCCAAATTGCCGTTCTGCCGCAGGGCAAAACGCAGTTTCAATGTGTCACCTGTGCTTACAGGATTCGGCCATGGCGGGAGCACCAGAAAGTCCCCCTCAAAAGAAAAAGACCACTGATCAACCTTTTGCCCGACTTCGCCGACACCACCCCAGTCATCTGGATCGACCTCGCGTATGACCGCGTCGCGGTCCACAACTGTTATGCCGGGATCGAACAGCTCAGCGCAGCCGGGCAACAGGCCCAACAGCACGAAAAATGCTAATGTTCTCATAACACGCTCCAAGGTTTTATCCAATATAGTGTATCGGACAAAAAAATATACAGAAAATCCCCTGTTTGGCAGAAATGTAAAAATCCCCGGCATCGATCGAAACCGGGGATTTTAGG
>DRLW01000553.1 GCA_011375275.1 Bacteroidota bacterium | reverse complement strand
TTCGACCATCAGGTCAGCGGTGCTTTTGTCGCTCACCTTCCATTGGGAAACCAGCAAATTTTTGGCGCCCGCATACAAAAAAGCGCGGGCGATACCGATGGGGCCCTCTCCGTGCGCTATGGTCCCGAGTCCGGTTTCGCAGGCACTCAGCGTCACAAGCTCCGCGTTTAAATTCAGATCGTAAATCTCCCTCAGATATAGAATGCCATCCTCGGTTGCACTGTCGTTCGCCAGCAGCAACCCGGAAAGTGCCGGCCTGTCCTCGTATATGAAGCCGTGTGTCGCCAAATGTATGATATTAAATGGCAGCAAGGCTGTGCTCTTGAGCGCCTGCTCGCTGGCATTTTCGCCAAAATATGTTTTCGTCCTGGAACTGAAAAAACGCTCGAATAGATTCAACCGGCTTTTGAAAAGCGCTGCTATTCGGGTAACCTCCTCTTTCGCTGCTGGCAGACTTTCCGGTTCAACGTTCACACCACTGTTTTCACCGCGTAAATAAGACAACGCCGGCAGCGAGCCGGCACTGAATGATGGCACGAATCCAAGAAACGCGGGAGTGGCCTGGGGTCTCCCTTTTAGAGCTGTTTCAGATAAGAGCGTTGCAGAATAGGCATAACTGATCGCGTGTTTCTTGAGCAGGTAGGGCAAAACTCTGTAATCTTTTAATCCATCCGAATTGTCAGGCGCTTTGTCCAGCAGGACTTCAAAGGGCAGATAACAAAGCACATCGTCGGGAATTATCAGCAGATTTTTGCCGGCTATCTCTTTTTCAACCGGCAGTATCAAATCCTGGTACAAGTCCGCGGCGGTTTGGGTATAGTCGATAAAATTCTGGCTGACGATCGCACGCCGCAGCTTTTTCACCCGGGTTTTGAGTGTTGAATCCGCTGCAGCCGTCTTGATACTGAGATCATCCTGCGTCAAAACAAAAATAGACAGGGAGTCTCTGCCGAGAAAATATTCGACAAGCGCTGTTTGATCGTCCAGGACATGCGTGCGCAAATCTGCGAGGCTCACCGCACCGGAACGATATTTCAAATTATAATAAGATGGATAATCCGCCTCAAATTGCGTGATGAGTGCTTCGTAGGCGCGCTTATTTTCAAAGAGTGCGATGCGGACAGAATCGGCTGCCGGGTGTTGTGCATTTTTTACCTCCAGGTTGTCGAGCTCGTTGCTCAGCCTGGTCAACCGGCGGCGCAGCATGTTTTCCCGGTCAAGAAGAGAATCCGGAATGCCGGTAAAATGGCGCGCATCGGCCTCTGCGATGGATTCCAGCAAGACGCCGGCCCGGCTTTTTTCAGCAAAAAGATAGGCTTTCTCAGGCAGGTTTAAAGCTCTGGCAGCGAAAATGCCCTGTTCGTAAATCACGCGTGACTCTTCAGCAAGAAACAGCTTTGCGCTTTCGAGCCGAAAACCGTGACGCAATTCGTCGATAAGCGCCACCGCGACCTCGATGGTTTGCAGCGCGAGCTTCAACGGACTTTCAGGATGCTTTGAAGCCGCTGACATCGTGATCAGTGTTTCGGCTTTCCCTCTTAATGAATGCAGCAGCCGCTCTCGCGAAAACACATTTTGTAACGTCGGATTTTCAGCCGGATCCGATGAGCTGAAGTCCGCTACATTCGCGCGCAGTGCCTGCTGATACGCAACAAGCGCTTTGTCGTAACGCCCCTTGTGCACATACATCTGCCCCAGGCGATTGTAACACAACGGCAGATCAGGATTCTTCGCGCCCCGGGACTCTTTCAACAAGTCGATCGACCGGTTTAAGTACTGCAGCGCTTTTTTGTCATCTTGTGCGCCCGCATAAGCGGTTCCCAGGTTTGCGTAACTATAGGCAACCTCTACACTTCTGTCGCCCTGAAGCCGTTTGCGAATCTCCAGCGTCTTTTTATGTGCGCTGATCGCTTCGGGAAAATCATTCAAACCGATGTAAAGGTTGCCGAGATTGTTGTAACGTAGTGCTGTGTTTGAGTTGTCCTCGCCAAATATTTTCAAACACAATTGCAGCGATTTTTGGTAATATGGTAAAGCTTCGGCATAACGTTTTTTTGTCGTATAAATCGTACCGATATTCAGAAACAAATTGGACAGGCCCCACTCGTTGACATCTTCAGCGTTTTTCCAGATCGCGTCGGTGTGCAGATAGTACTCCAACGCCCGGTCATATTTCGCCTGATAGAAGTTCATGTTGCCGAGGGCTACATAAAGCTCGCCGGCATATTTTGACGTAAGGCTGGGGTCGTTCACACGAAAAGTATCCAGCGCACGCTGCATGAAAGCCCTGCCTGCTTCGTGTTCTCCCTGTCGCGAATTGATTTCTGCAAGAATTCGCAGGCACTCCGCTTTCGCTTCGATGTCTGGTTGCTGCTGCATTTCATAACAAGCCAACTCCTGCAGGAAACTTTCCTCAGCCGCGTCTATCTGTCTGGTGTTGAAAAGATACCTGCCCTCCACGTTGTAAAGTTCTGCAAAAATCGGATCGCTCTCTGCAAACGCAGTCGTGCAGATGACCTTTGCCCGCCTGATCGCGCTTTGGCATTCATCAAACAAGTTTTGCCGCAGTTTGGCAAGGGCAAGGCTCAATTCCGCCTTCACCAGGCCCCGGTCGTTCTCCTGTTGTTCAAACAGCATTCTCGCCTGCTGCGAGACAGCAACAACGCTGTCGAAACGGCCGCCTTGATAATGCTCACTTGCCGCCGCGAGAAGTGAATCAGCGAGCGTTTGAGTTAAAGCAGGTGGATATAAATCTGATTCCGTCTTATGGTCTTCACGAGCTGGATCACCACAATTCAGGGCAAGGCAAAGGATAGAGAAGACGGAGGCGGTTAGCTTGATAGATGGCATAGGTAGTAGGTTGGATTTTCTGTTTGGACACTAAAATAAAAGACAATATCAGTTAATTCGCAAGAAAATTTGTTACATTTTCTCCGCCCGCCTCCCTATAGATAGCATAAGCACACCAATTCCGACAAAATCACACCAAACGGAGGGTATCAATGAAAACGATCTATCTTTCTATCATTGTTTTTATCTGTCTTCTACCG
>DRLW01000552.1 GCA_011375275.1 Bacteroidota bacterium | reverse complement strand
GCTGACCACATTCTGATGGGGAGAATCAGGAAGAGTGCACAGAGCGCCAGTCAATTTTCTCAGGGCGCAATACACAGGATTTTTTCAGAGCCGTGCGCAGGCATTCAAGATACTGCGCCTTGCTGATGTGTGTTGCGCCAAAACGCTTCAAAACATCGGTGACCATCTGGATGTCGAACAGGATAAAACCGGAATCCCGCAACCAGATGGTCAGGTGAGCCAAAGCTATTTTGCTGGCGTCACGCTGGCGATAAAACATGGACTCACCAAAAAACGCACCGCCGACTGCCACGCCGTACAGGCCACCGGCGAGTTTGCCATGTTGCCAGGCTTCCACGCTGTGGGCATAGCCACACTCGTGCAGTTTGATGTACGCTCGAATGATGTCCCGCGTGATCCACGTGGGTTCATCCCGGTTAGCACAGGCGTGGATGACAGCAGGGAAGTCCGCGTTCAGCGTGACCTCAAAACGTTCCTGGCGCAGGATGCGTTTGAGATCGTGGGGAATATGAAAAGTTTCAAAGGGGAGAATGCCGCGGGGATCGGCATCGTACCAGTGTACATGACCATGTTCGTCGCCCATGGGAAAAATACCCTGGCTGTAGGCAGCAATGAGATTGTTGGGGGCAAGATCGGCCTGGGTCAGCATGGAATGACTGCTTGCTTTTCTTTCGTGAACAGGTTATTTTTTCAGAGCTGCCGCCGCAGGGCCGGCAGGGTACGTAATTTAAAAGAAGAGAGCCAACCCCGCAATGACTTTTACTGAAATGTCTGTATCCAAAGGCCAGCTTATCTCCGCCTCACGCCGTACCGACATCCCGGCATTCTATGCCGAGTGGTTCATGAACCGGATCCGTGCCGGCTATGTCGAAGTACAAAACCCTTTCAACAGCAAACAGATTTCCCACATCTCCCTCAAGCCGGAGGACGTAATCGCGATCGTCTTCTGGACGCGCAACGCCCTGCCGTTGATGCCATATCTCGATGAGCTCGAAGAACGTGGCTATCATTTCTATTTTCACTGGACGATCACCGGATATCCGCGCATACTGGATGGCCGCACTCCTGATGCCGCGCGCATGATCGAGGGCATGCATGCCCTGGCCGACCGGCTGAGCGCAGATCATATCATCTGGCGCTATGATCCGGTCGTGTTCAGCAACAAGACGGATGTGGAATGGCATGCGGAGAACTTTTCCGAACTTGCTGAAAAGATCGCCGGCGCCAGCAAGCGCTGTTTCTTCAGCTATGTCGATTTTTATCGCAAAACACAGCGCAAGATGAAAAGCCTGGAGCCGGAGGTGCACGTGCATGAACTGGCAGCGATCGAAAAGCGCGCCTTTGCCATGCGTCTGGTCGATATTGCAACCCGCCATCGCATCCGTTTGCATGCCTGCTGCGAGGAAGAGCTGCTGGACCTCCCCGGTGTCGGCCAGTCACGCTGTGTCGATATCCGGTTCGTGCGTTCCCTCTATCCGGATGTGGAAGCAGAAATCCCCGACGGGCCCACACGGCCTGCCTGTGGTTGCAGTACCAGCCGGGATATCGGCGCTTACGACAGTTGCCTGTTTCGCTGTGCCTACTGCTACGCCAATTCTGAGTTTGATACCGCCAGCATCCCCCGCAATGACCGGCACGATCCGCATCATCCCATGCTCATCCCTGCGCTGGAAGCTGAGCCTGCTGAATAACGCACAGTATCGTGCTTCGCGACATGAATGTCGCGTCCCAGCCTACCGCACAGGGGCCTGCAGAATAACGCACAGTATCGTACTTCGCGACATGAATGTCGCGGTACGTCCAGGGCGCTCCCCGCTTGCCCATATGCCTCATCCGCCGTATAACCAGAAAACACACTCTTTGAGCGAAAATTTCCAGCGATCCAGCTCCCCTGCACGGGTCATTCCCGGACGTAGCGCGGATAGCTGTTCCGGGCATGCACAGCGTGCCCGGGGTCGATGTCGATGGTGAGAAATGGCTGCTCGGCCGAAGTGATCCCCAGCACTTTACCATCCGGGTCGATGATCCAACCCTGGCCACCGAGATCAGCCGTGCGGGACGTGTAGTCGGCTCGGTTGGAAGACAGGCAAAAACAGCCCGAGACGATGGCTGCTGTGCGACCGCCTGCAAGCCATTTGTCGAACGTCGCTTTTTCCGTCGCCCGCGGTACAGCGATAAGCTGTGCGCCCTGCCTGCCATACGCCCGGGCGTGTTCGTTGAACCACATGTCGGTGCAAATCATCATGCCGATACGGACCTGTCCGGCCTCGCGCGCGGTGAAATCGCAGCCAGCGCGGCCGTACCAGCTCGCTTCCCAGTAGCCGGGCTCGTCGGGGAGGTAATATTTATGATGCGCGGCCACGTAACCATCCTGCGGGTGCACGATAAACCCCTGATTCAGGCGTAAACCATCCTCACGTGTCAGGGGGCGGGTGCCCAAAACCACGGCCGGCGTGAGCTCTCCGAGTCGTTGCAGCCAGCGATCATGCTGAGCAACCGCCTGTTGCCACCTGAGCGGATCAAAGTTTTTTTCAGCCGCAAACCACGGCGCGAAAATCATTTCCGGCAACAGCACCAGGTCGCTCTGCCGGGCTTTGGTGTGAGCAGCCAGAGCCTGCCATTGTTTTTCGAAATCTCCGCTGTCGTGATCGAGTTCGCATACGGTAACGCGCATGAGCTGCCTTTCGTGATTTTTATTGGAGGGTGGTTATTTTTGCCGGGCAATATATTGCGCAGGTGCGTGAAGTGCAAAAGGAAAGTTGCGGAAGGAAGATGCTGTTTGTGGGTGCTCAAAGGCCGGTTGAGCATGCCGCAGGATTTATGTTTCTGCTCACCTCCATGTGTTTCTCCCGGCCTCAGTGTGCGTTGGCTGGCCCCTCATGGCAGTAAATCCAGTTACCTCGGCTATCCGGCCTGATGCATGTACATCTCCTCACACCGCTCCTGCAGTGTGAGGCATCCCGCGACGCTCCGGCGTCACCGCCATCCAACCCGATCGACCGGCCCCCCACGCAAGACAAAAATGTTCTGTCCTCACGCAGGCTCAGGTCAGGGT
>DRLW01000551.1 GCA_011375275.1 Bacteroidota bacterium | reverse complement strand
GGCCTCGCCAGCGCACACCTGCAACTTCAAGCAAGCCGGAACAGCTATAGATGACCGGCATTAGTCCCTCACACTGACGCGCCACCAGCAGCGGGACATTGTGTTTCGGATCGCTTTCCGGAGAATATGTGCTCCAAAATCCTTCGATGACTGAACAGGTTTCTTCAACTGCAGCGGAGAACTCCCCGATGTACCCGAGGGCGTGAAAAATTTTCAGCAATGGGACGGTGAGAAAAACCAGCGCCGTGCGAGGCGGATAGCCCGGAGGCAACGCGAAAACCGGGTATCCCTTAGATCGGGCATCCTCGCCCAGGCGGCCGCCGCTGGTGATGCAGATCATTCGAGCACCGGCCTGTTGTGCCTGTTCATAAGCGGCCAGACTTTCCTCGGTATTGCCACTGTAACTGGAAACGATCACCAGGGTATCCGCGCCAACCCACGCTGGCAGGTCATAATTTCTATTTACAAAAACAGGTACAGTAGCCGTGGCACCTGCCAGGCAACGAATCACATCGCCGCTGATGGCTGAGCCACCCATACCTGCGATGACTATTTTTGCGATATCACTGCTGGAGTACGGGATGACCACGTCCTCATTGGCAGCCATGGCCTGTTTGAAATGCTCCGGCATCAGCCGGATTTTAGACAACATGTCGCTCTTGTCCAGACGCTGCACGGTTTCCTGCAAATCCATAGGGAAGCTTTCTTTACCTGAAAAATTCATGGGGTTGGGACTTATATGCAACAACCCATTGATTGTAAGTAAGTTCGGCAGATCGGTCAGAACCTGTTCCACCAGCCCGACTTTCTCGCGCCGAAGCGGTCAATCGATGAAAAAAGTGGGCGATACTGAAGATCGTACAAACACGGGGTCTGTCGATACCGGCTCAGAAAATCAGATCTTTGAATTTCTTGCGCATATAGCGCATCATGAACTGTTCGATATCTTCGGCCGTCGTCTGTTCCAGCATTTTGTCAGCGATTCTCACAGCCTCACTGTATTCTGTGGCCCGGATGATTTTTTTAATTTCCGGCAGGACGATGGGGCTGACGCTGAGCTCATCAATGCCCAAACCGATCAAAATCAGCGTGGCCAGGGGGTTGCCAGCCATCTCACCGCACATACCGACCCAGGTACCTTTCCTGTGGGCTGCACGAACGACGTCCCGAATTACGCGCAGGACCGCCGGGTGCAGGTCCTTATACAGATACGACACCCGTTCATTGCCGCGGTCCACGGCCAGCATATACTGCACCAGATCATTCGTTCCAATACTGAGAAAATCCACCTCCTGTGCGATCAGATCCGTGATCAGGGCAGCAGAGGGGACTTCGATCATCACGCCGATCTCGACATTTTCAGAGACCGGGACGTTTTCTTCCAGAAGCTGCTGGCGCGCTTTTTCCAGCATTTCCTTGACCTCACGCACCTCTTTCATCCCGGAGATCATCGGAAAGAGTATCTTCAGATTGCCGTGTGCGCTCGCCCTCAAAATAGCACGCAGTTGCGGCAGAAAAATTTCACTGCGTTCCAGAGAGATACGAATCGCGCGATAGCCCAGATAGGGATTTTCCTCCGGCGGGATACTGATACACTCAGGGCTCTTATCGCCACCGACATCGAGAGTGCGCACGATCACCGGATAGGGCCGCATCTTTTCGACGACCCGGCGGTACTCCTCGTATTGCTCGTCCTCGCCCGGCAGCTCTTTTCTGCCGAGATACATATAATCCGTCCGGTACAGGCCGATCCCTTTGCCGCCGTACTCGATCACGGTCTCGAGCTCGTCGGTAAACTCCAGATTGGCGCCCAGCTCGATATCCTTGCCATCGAGAGTTCGTGCGGGCAGATCGCGCAGCAGACCGAGCTGCTCGTTAATCTCGCGGATGTGCTGTCGCAGCTTCTGGTAGTACTCGATGGTTTTCTTGTCAGGGTTAACATAGACAACCCCCTCGTTGCCATCGAGGATAACACGGTCGCCATTTTTCACATAGTTGGTCAGATGCCGAAAGCCAACAGCAGCCGGGACGCGAAAAGACCGGGCCATGATGGCAGAATGGCTGGTTTTACCGCCGAGATCCGTAGCAAAGCCGAGGATTTTATGCCGGTCGAGAGCGATGGTATCGGATGGGGTCAGATCACGGGCGATGATGATAGCCGAGCCCTCCAGCTTCTGCAGGAAATCACGGCGATCCCCTTGAATTTTGCGCACCACGCGGCGCTTGATATCGCGCAGATCCGCAGCCCTGTCCTGAAAATATTCCCCTTTGGATGTTGCCAACTGTCTTTGATACTTATCGATGATCGAATAAAAAGCGTATTCCGCCGAATAGTTTTCATCGCGGATGATCGACACCGCCTCATCGATCAGGTAGGGATCATCGAGAATGAGCGAGTGCATTTCGAAAATCTTGGCATGCTCGCGTCCAATTCGCTTGCGAGCTGTCGTCTTATCGCTGACGAGCTCCTGTTTGGACTTATCGATCGCCTCGAGCAAAGCCTTGATTTCCTGCTCGACTTCCTCGTCGGCAACGGTTTTGCGCTCGATTTTGACCGCCTCGCCCGAGAGCACAAAGGCCTTTCCGATGGAAACCCCGGGGGACACCGGAATACCTTTGAAAAAATACTCTGCTTTGAATTTATTTTTTTCGCTGATCATTCTTCGTCAAATTTACGCTCAAAAAGCTCGGACAATCCCTGCAAAGCTTCATCCTCATCTTCGCCATTGGCAGAAATCGTCAACTCTGCACCATTTTCTGCAGCCAACATCATGACTCCCATAATACTTTTGCCATTCACAACCTGAGAGTCACGGCTGACAAAAATATCCGACTTATATTTGGCAGCAGTTTTGACAAAAAGCGCTGCAGGCCGGGCATGCAAACCCAGCTTGTTTTTGATGCTGACTTTAATTTCTTTCATACTCCGTCATTACTCTTTTGTATGAGGCCTGATTGCGACAAGACATGTGTGGAAGGACAAGATGTGACGTCCTGGTTTTTGCCCGGCTGGATTATCAAAACTGAGGGATCAGGCTTTCCTGAATAAGATCATTCGGAGGAACTCATGTAAATCCTGTGTGCGTACATCCTCTGACAGGAGTGCCAGACTGCTCTCAGCCTTTTCAATGTAACTGCGCACGGCTTTGCCTGTCTCGGAGAGCGTCCCGATCTGCTCGAAAAGCGAGCGAACCCTGAGAATATCCTGCTCTGTGATCATGCTTTTGCTGTATATCTCCTGCAGTTCAGCGACCTGAGCTTTTGAACCATGCTGCATGGCATGAATATACATGTACGTCTTTTTCTTCTGTTTGACATCACTGCCGAAATCTTTCCCCAGTTTTTTTTCATCCGCTGTTATATCCAGCAGATCATCCTGAATTTGAAAAGCCATGCCGAGGTTTTCGCCAAAGCGTCGCAACGCCAGAATGTGCTCCTCGCTTCCCCGCGCTACCAGCCCGCCTATCTCTGTACACATCCGCAACAGACAGGCCGTCTTTTTGCCGATCATCTCCAGATAATCCTGCATCTCGACAAAATCGCGCGCTTCAAACTCTCTGTCCAGCGCCTGGCCCTCGCAGACTTCGATGATGCCGTCAGTAAAAATCCTCATGATCTGCGGCAACTTTTCGCTCTCAGATCGCAGCAGAGCAGCGTAAGCAAGGCCCACAAGCCCATCCCCTGCAAGCAGGGCAACATCTGTGTCCCATTTCTGGTGCACCGTCGGGCGTCCGCGGCGGGTATCATCCTTGTCCATGATATCATCGTGGACGAGAGTGAAGTTATGTAACAGCTCCACACCGACGGCAGCAGGCATGGAGCAAGACCGGGCGCCACCCAAAGCCTCGGCAGCAAGCAAGAGCAAAGCCGGTCTCAGGCGCTTGCCATCTCCGGACATCGTGTACTGGATAGGGGCATACAGACTTTCGGGATGCTTCTTTACCAAAAAATTTTCCAGGTATGCGGCGACATCCTTCTTGAGAGCGCTGAGCTTGCTGAGAAATTGCCGATCCGGCTCATATTGCATGGATTCTGATCTTCTGTCTGGTCGTGAAAATTAGCCCGGTGTATTCACAAATCAGCGCTCTGTACAGAAAAAGTCGCGATAACTGAAAAATAGTTTGCGAGGACGTGCTTTTCTGTAACTGTCGAATAAAATGATAGTTAACGACAACTCGTGCAGGATTTGTGAATTTTTCAGGTTAGACGTCTCTGAAATACTGCATTTTATGCTCTACTGCCGAAAAGATACAGCGACAAAAATAAATAATATCCGTCCAAGAGTCAAGGGAAAGTTCTGGGCAGAGCAACGCCTTTTAACATATTGATTTTGCAACGGGTTAGGGCATGACATTTCAGAGTTTCCGGCTAACTCAGCTAACCGGCGTGATGCAGATATCAATACATGCTATTCCTGCCAAAGCGATGGGGCGGGGGGATGCTTCCGAATGGGTGCGACCTTTCGGCGTGGCTGGGTCTCGATACGCTTGTGCTCTGCCGCGGGAGCGACAACAAAGGCGTCACACCGCTGGAGCGGTGTGACGAGATGGGGCTGGGCAAATGCTTCTATCGACAGGAGTCCACGTCTGCCCGGCATCATCAGCCCTGCTCGAAGTGTTGCCACTTCGGCTACATCTCTCCTGTATCGGTGTATCAGCCACAGCCTGATTCAAGCCGGAGAAAAGAAGATGTGCTGGAGAAAGGTGGGATTCACCGGACGGATACCCCCGGGGTATTCACAGAATCCATCTCGACCATACCATCGCGCAGGCGGATGATGCGATCCGAGTAATCAGCGATAAACTGCTCGTGGGTTACGAGTATGATCGTATTGCCCTGGGCATGCAGATCGGAAAAAATCGCCATAATCTCTTCCCCGGTTTTGCTGTCGAGGTTGCCTGTAGGTTCATCGGCGAGGATGATGGAAGGAGAGTTGACCAGCGCACGGGCTATCGCTACCCGCTGGCGCTGGCCACCGGAAAGTTCATTGGGTTTGTGCAGCATGCGGTCGCCGAGGCCGACCTTCTCGAGCGCACGTTCCGCGCGGCGACGGCGCTCCCCGGAAGGTACTCCGGCATAGACCAGAGGCAGTTCGACATTATGCAACGCCGTTGCTCTCG
>DRLW01000550.1 GCA_011375275.1 Bacteroidota bacterium | reverse complement strand
TTACAATAACCGTATGGATGAAAGCACGCAGACGGCCAGCTCCAAGAAATATACCTCCGTGCCGGTGCTTTATCCTAAGGATGTCCCCGGTCTGATCTACTATCTGCCAACTCCGAAATCTCCGCACGGTGTCGATGTTGATCCATCCGGACAGTATATCATCGGTGGTGGCAAGCTGGCGACGGTTATCCCTGTCCATTCATTCGATAAGATGCTCAAGGCCATCGAAAACGAGGAGTTTGAAAAAGTTATCGATGGTATTCCCGTGCTCAAGTATGACGCAGTCATCGCCGGTGAAGTGGAAAATCCCGGTCTCGGACCGCTGCACACCGAATTTGACGGCAAAGGCTATGCGTACACCTCGGCCTTTATTTCCTCAGAAGTCGTCAAGTGGAAAATCGGCACCTGGGAAGTCGTCGATCGCATTCCGACGTACTATTCCATCGGTCACCTGATGATTCCGGGCGGCGATTCCCGCAAGCCCTGGGGCAAGTATCTGGTCGCTCTCAACAAGCTGACCAAAGATCGCTATCTGCCCACAGGGCCTGAACTGGCGCACTCCGCTCAACTGATCGATATTTCCGGCGATAAAATGCGCCTGCTGCTCGACTTCCCGACCATGGGCGAACCACACTATGCGCAAGGTATCGCCGCAGAGCTTGTCAAGCCGAATTCGGTCAAGTACTTCAAGCTGGAAGAAAACAACCATCCATACGCGATCAAGAGCGAAGAGGAAGCACGCGTTGAGCGCAAAGGCCGGGAAGTGCATATTTACATGTCCACCATCAGGACGCACTTCATGCCGGACAACATCGAAGGCATCAAGGTCGGCGACAAAGTCTATTGGCATATCACCAACCTGGAGCAGGACTGGGATATCCCGCACGGCTTTGCTCTCAAAGGCATGCGTACTGCAGAACTCCTGATCATGCCCGGCCAAACCCGTACGATTTACTGGGAACCCAGAGAAGTTGGTGTGTTCCCATTCTATTGCACGGATTTCTGTTCGGCCTTGCACCAGGAAATGCAGGGATATATCAGGGTATCTCCACGTAATTCCAAGATAAAGATATCCTACAATAAACGATAACTGATGAATGCGGCTGCTCCGAAATACCGGGGTGGCCGCACTTTCTTAACCTTCATGTTTAAGCCTGATCGATTCATCGATCTCGAAAAAAACAGGCTGTGTCAGGCATTGATTTGTGAATCAATCGGGTCCGTGAAGAGATGTGTGTGAAGGAGATTGAATGATGCAGCGGGTATCGAGAATTTTAATGACGGTGGCTTCGCTCTTGCTCTTACTGGCGTTCGTTTTTCCTTTGTGGAGAATCTCGCTTGATGCCCCGCAATATCCTGAGGGATTGGGACTGAGAATCTGGATAAATACCATAACGGGCGAAAAACCACATGACCTGGAAAATATCAATGGGCTGAATCACTATATCGGCATGCAGAAGATCGTGCCGGACTCGATTCCGGAACTGGTCTATATGCCCTATATCGTCGCAGTGATGATCCTTTTTGGTCTGCTTGTCGTCGCTTTCGGCAAAAGGAAACTGCTCTATAGCTGGGTAGTCGTGATGATTCTCATCAGCCTGGCTGGGTTGGCGGATTTTTACAAGTGGGGCTATGATTACGGTCATAACCTCGATACTGAGCACGCGGCGATCAAAATCCCCGGTATGGCCTATCAGCCACCGGTAATCGGTTCAAAGCAGATACTGAACTTCAAGGCTTTTTCCTTCCCGGATGTGGGTGGCCTGGCTATCGTGTTGTCTATCGGCCTCGGGTTTGCCGCTATTGTGATCGAAAGACGGGAAGACAAAAATCAGAACGGATGAGCCCATGCGGAAGAGAGGAAAAACCAGTATCACTCTGCTTCTTGTCACCATTGCCGTAATCGCAGGATGCAGTCCCGGCCCGGAACCGATAGAGTATGGTGCGGTCAAATGTGACCATTGCAAGATGCTGATCATGGATCGGAAATTCGGTTCTGAGCTGGTGACTGTCAAGGGGAAGGTCTATAAGTTTGATGCGGTTGAGTGCCTGGCGGAGTTCATGCTGGACAGCAGTGTAACGGCCGAGAATACGCATTCGCTCTGGGTCTCGGATTTCGAACCCCCGCATGAATTCCTCATTGCGGAAAAGGCGTTTTATCTGCAAAGCGAGCGCATCAAAAGCCCGATGGGGCTTGGCCTGAGCGCCTACAGCAGCGCAGAACGGGCGGATGAGTTCCGCCGAAAGTACGGCGGGAAAGTTTTGAGTTTCGAACAGATGCTCGACTATGTGCGCGCGAGCAGGGAAAAATCGTAGTCTGAAAGATATAAACCGGGCTTGCTGTCTGGTTATCCACTTAATTCAGCATGGTTGCATCTTTTCAATCAGGCCACCTGACAACAGCACGTGCCTGCACCAGTGCTGTCATTCCGGCACGGCGCTTCGCCTGGCCGGAATGACAAATGTCGGGATCTGGGTCAGGTCTGGTTTACTGAGTAAACTGGATACCCGGAGGCTTGA
>DRLW01000549.1 GCA_011375275.1 Bacteroidota bacterium | reverse complement strand
GAATCACACCCTGCAGAGACACGCCGCGCTGAGCTCGCACTGCTCGGCGTCATCATAGCCTGGGGGATGAACTTTGCCGTCGTCAAAGGCGCTCTGACCGAATTTCTGCCTCTCTCGTTCAATGCAACCCGCTTTGCTATCGCTTCTGTTGCCCTGTGGCTCATCGCCAGCTTCAGAGGCATCGACCTGCGCGTTCCCCGTTCCCTGCTGCTCAAAATCGCGATCATCGGTGTGATGCAGACGACCCTGTACCAGATTCTGTTTATCGAGGGCATTGCGCGCACCACAGCCGGGAACTCGGCGATGATTCTTTCCACAACACCGGCGATCGTCTCGCTGCTGAGCTGGCTTCTCGGCCGGGAAAAACTGAACCGCTGGACCGCCACAGGGGTCGTGCTCGCCTTTTCCGGGCTCTATTTTGTCATCAGCGCAGGCGGTAAAACCATCAGCCTGAGCAGCACAACCCTCACCGGCGACCTGCTCACCCTGCTGGCGACCTTGCTCTGGTCATTGTACACGATTTTCGCGCAACCCTTTTTCACGAAAGTAGAACCGCTGAAATTTACCACGCTGGCTACCCTGCTCGGCTCCATCCCCTTGCTCGTGTGGTGCACGCCTGCTTTGCTCGCGCAGAACTGGCATGCCATCAGTCCGGCCGGATGGAGCGGCATGCTCTTCTCAGGCCTGATCGCCATTGCCATATCGTTCATCATCTGGAACTACAGCATCGCCAAAGTTGGCCCGACGCGAACAGCGATCTACTCCAATCTTATTCCTGTCGTCGCCGTGATCACCGGTGTGCTCTTTCTCCACGAACGCCTGCGGCCGCTGCAGATTTTCGGTGCCGTACTCGTGCTCAGCGGGATTTTACTCACCCGTATCGCAGCCCGGCAGCCGAAAAGCGAAAAATGACCGGAGACGTTTTTGAGCTGCCGCGGCTACAGACCGTTCAGCAGTGCCAACAACTCTGCTTCAATCGCCTGGCCGCGGTCACGGCCATACCACAGATGCAGCTTCTCCTCGATCTCTTCGTGGGGTAGATTTTCTGCGCGAAGGGATTGGTAGAGCTTGCCGGCCTGCTCCGGACGCGGCCCCCAGCGGAAAAGCTCCTGGCCGTCTTCTGCAAAGGCAACAAACTTGGGAATACTCATCTTGCCATCGGTGAGATAGAGCTGCATCACATCGGGATTTTCATCGCGCAGCACAATTCTGAGGGTGATCTGCGGATTGCTCTCCGCCAAAAGTGAGATGATCGGCAGCGACCAGGCAGAATCGCCGCACCACGGCTCTGTCAACACCAGCCACGTCTGCGGGCGCTTGATTCGCCTGACGGCTGCCAGGAGCTCATCCGAGGGCTTATGCGTCTTCAGTAGCCGTCTGGTACGGTGGGCATTCAAATCAACAAATGCCTGCATCTCGCCGGCGCTTTTATCCGCTACCTGCTTTTCCATCAATGCCACAAAATCTGTGTACTCCATTCCACGTTCGATTTGCTGCGAAAGAGTCATGATTTCCTGCTCCTGAGGGTTTATCCTGTATTCCAGCCCGTACAATTCAAATGCGGACATTTTACAAAACTATTTTTTGATTATCAATGAATTGAAAAACCTCCTCCTTTGTTATCCAAAATTAACCCGCACTGACCCGCCGGAGCGGTATGACGAGAGGGAATAAAAAAAGGCCGCCGGAAAAATTCCGGCAGCCTTAGCCTTTTTCACTCCTTGCCAGCTCATGCCTTCCTGAGCGCTTCGAAGACCAGCTTGCCCTCGTGTGCATCGATGCGGAACGCGCGAATCTGGCTGACATCTTCGGAAAGAATCCGCGTCGCCAGCTCGTTGACGATTTCACGCTGAATAATCCGCTTCAGCGGCCGGGCGCCAAAGACCGGGTCATAGCCTTTTTCGGCCAGATAATCACGGGCAGCGTCGGTGAGTTCGGCATCGAGCTGCTGGCGGTGCAAAACGTCGAGAACCATGCGCTGAAACTGGATATCGACGATCGAACGGATATGCTCCCGTCCGAGGGGATGAAAGACGATGATTTCATCGACACGGTTGAGGAACTCGGGACGCAGTTTTTTCTGCAACATCTGCAGGATGCTGTCCCGGGTCTCGTTGTAAATCGTCTCTTTGTTCTGCTCATCAATCGCGCGGAAGCGCTCCATGATCAGCTCAGCGCCGAGGTTCGAGGTCATGATGATGATCGTATTCCGGAAATCCACCACATGTCCCTTGCTGTCGGTCAGCCGGCCGTCATCGAGAACCTGCAACAGGATATTGAAAACCTCCGGGTGCGCTTTTTCGATTTCGTCGAGCAGCACGACAGAGTACGGCCTGCGCCGAATCGCCTCTGTGAGCTGGCCGCCTTCTTCGTAGCCGACGTAGCCGGGCGGCGCCCCGACGAGGCGGGAAACGCTGAACTGCTCCATATACTCGGACATATCGATGCGCACCATGGCGTTTTCATCGTCGAACATAAACTCTGCCAGAGCTCGTGCCAGCTCTGTTTTACCCACACCGGTCGGGCCGAGAAAGATAAACGAGCCGATCGGCCGGTGTTCATCGCTCATCCCGGCGCGGGCACGGCGAACGGCAAAGGAAACCGCCTCGATGGCTTCATCCTGCCCGACCACGCGTTGCCGCAGGCGCTCAGGCATCTTGAGAATCTTTTCTTTCTCGCTTTCCATCATCCGGCTGACCGGAATACCGGTCCAGCGCGATACGATGTCGGCGATGTCCTCTTCCTGAACCTCCTCTTTCAGCAGCGAACCATCCTTGTGCAGCTCTTCGAGTTTGGCGTTCAGGGTCTCAAGCTGTTTCTGCAGCTCGTTGATCCGGCCATATTTCAGCTCAGCAGCACGGTTGAGGTCACCGCTGCGCTCCGCCTTTTCGGCCTCGACCTTCGTGTCTTCGATCTGCTGCTTGACTGCGCGAATCTGCGCGATGGTTTCTTTTTCAACCTGCCAGCGGCCTTTAAGCTGGGCTGATTTTTCCTTGAGATCGCTGAGCTCCTGCTGCAATTTTGCCAGCCGGTCTTTCGAGGCCGAGTCCTTCTCCTTTTTCAGCGCAACCTGCTCGATCTCGAGCTGCTTGATCCGGCGCTCGATCTCATCGATCTCCTCAGGCATGGAATCGATCTCCGTGCGCAGGCGGGCTGCAGCCTCGTCGATCAGATCGATCGCTTTGTCCGGCAGAAAACGTTCGGAAATATAGCGATGGGAAAGCGTGGCTGCGGATACGATAGCGCCGTCGGAGATGCGCACACCGTGGTGCACTTCGTAGCGCTCCTTCAGTCCGCGCAGGATGGAAATCGTATCCTCGAGGGAGGGCTCTTCAACCATAACAGGCTGGAAACGCCGCTCAAGCGCTTTGTCCTTTTCGATGTGCTTGCGATATTCATCCAGCGTCGTCGCGCCGATGAGTCGCAGCTCGCCGCGCGCCAGCATGGGCTTGAGCATGTTGGCAGCATCGACCGCACCTTCGGCAGCCCCGGCTCCGACCATGGTATGCAACTCGTCGATGAACAGAATGACTTCACCTGCCGCTTCCTCAATCTCCTTGAGAACTGCTTTCAGGCGCTCTTCAAATTCACCGCGATATTTTGCTCCTGCGATCAGCGTGCCCATCTGCAGCTCGATCAGGCGCTTATTTTTCAGAGACTCCGGAACGTCGCCGTCAGCGATGCGCTGGGCGATTCCCTCGACGATGGCCGTCTTTCCCACACCCGGGTCACCTACGAGAACCGGATTGTTCTTTGTCCGCCGCGACAGCACCTGGATCGTGCGGCGAATTTCTTCATCACGGCCAATCACCGGATCGAGTTTGCGCATACGTGCCATCTGTGTCAGATCACGGCCAAAGCGCTCCAGGGCCTGATACTTGCCCTCAGCATCCTGATCGGTTACGCGCTGCGTACCACGGATGTCCTTGAGTACTTTGAAAATCGTATCGCTGTTGACACCTTCGGCGTTGAGTATTGCTGCGGAAGTGCCATTTTTCTCGCTGGCAATAGCGATGAGCAGATGTTCGCTGCTGACATATTCATCCTTCAGCTTGCGCATCTCGGCCATTGCCTCGGTGAACACATCGTTCAGGCGCTTGGATACGTAGATATTCCCCATCGCACCAGCGCCGGAAACCCGTGGCATTTTTTCCACTGCCTCGCTGACCTGCTGGCGGATTTTCGGGATATTAGCGCCGAGCTTTTTTAAAATCGACAGGGTTACACCTTCCTGGTCATCCAGCAGCGCCAGCATGAGGTGTTCAACCTCGATTTGCTGCTGGCCGTGCTCCATGGCAAGCTGTTGCGCCTTGCTCACCGCTTCCTGTGCTTTGAGGGTAAATTTATCAAAAGTCATGGTTTCATCTCCTTCAATTTGATAGGCTGTATGAGAGCTGCTCCGGCACGGATACCGGCCGCACCGGAGCAGGGGAACAGATGTTTTCGGCTGCATCTTGTCCGCGAAGCAGCCTGCTCAGGTTGGATGCTGATCCTGCAAAGCTATGAACCGCGCGCACTCACGTCCGCTGCCCTGAATCATGACGACGGGCCGCGAACATACCTGAGCTATTCTGAAAAAGCCGGGACAGATTGTTCGGCTAAAATGCTGTCATTTCCTGCCCGAAATGCACTGTCATCACGTTTTCGGGGAAAAAGTTCATCTCGCGCCTGTGGTTAGAATCGCCACACCGTATAATGTGTGCTCTCCAGCTCCCTGGCTGCCCGCCGGAACTGCCAGGCGAGATACCACACGAACAATCCGGCCCACAACAAAACCGTGGCAACCAGAAAAGACAGCAGCTCGGGAACGAGAATAAGCAGGACGGCAAATAAAATCAAACTCGTGCCCAGCAGGGCGTATGCTTTCCAGGAATCTCCGAGGAACTCCCTGAGATTGTCATGAAATATCGTCGTTCGGAACATAGCCATCATCTCCTTTCTCATTGTGATTATTGCGTGCATACTGAAACAAATCCAGTGCCAAAGGAAAATACATAGACTAACAGCAATAATTACAATAATTTAGATAAACATAGCGGACAACAACACCTATGCCATGATGACAGGCAAATTGCGCATACTTCACACTGCTCAGAACATCTGACAGACTCCCGCCTGGTATTCTCATCAGAAGCCGACTCCCCGCGACGATCGTCCCCAAAGAGAGGCGTTGATTTGCAGTAAAAAAATCCGTACTGTTGCGCAGTTTCATGCAACAGATTTTGGCAACACCACCAATCCCGGGCTATCCGGTTGCCCGGACAGAGGCGGTAGAGTATTTTTGTGCGGTGACGCTGGAACGTCGGGAAGGGTCACACCGCCGGGGCCATGTGACGAAATAAGGATGACGCGTTCGTAGTGCACGCTTCAGCGTGCCCAAGAAAGTCACCTGTGTAACCCGGCGCATGGCCAGATGAAAAATATGGCTCTTCTTCAGATTGTGTGGGTCGGGGAATTGTCGTTTTGCAAGTCGGGTCGGTGTTGATGGTTGTAAAAATGATAATTGTCCCCGGCCCATTTGG
>DRLW01000548.1 GCA_011375275.1 Bacteroidota bacterium | reverse complement strand
GAAATTCGGCGATGCCTGGCCGCAGACACCGATTTACATCGTCAATGAGGAGCGCGAGACCGGTGTGCTGGCCGGAGGATTCGTACTCACGCCTGAAGCCGATGGTATGGTGCGTTCCGGCAGCCTGATCGATATCATTCTCGCCGGCGAAAGAGCGCCGCAGGCAGGAGATTTCGTTTTTGAAAACATGACGCTGGTTGGGCAGAACGGGGCTGCACGCACCGTACTCTCCGAGCTCGCTGTGGACAGCAACGAACCCGTGCCCTTTGATTTCACGGTTTCACAGGCGTACCCGAACCCATTTAATCCATCGACCCGCATCGACTATGTTCTGCGGCAAGCCGGTGATATCGAAGTGAGTGTTTATTCAGTGATGGGCCGGCGCGTGCTGCATGAACAGCTCGGCAGGCAGGATGCCGGCAGATATTCATGGCAGTGGCGTGGCCAGGATGGCCGCAACAACCCGGTGAGCAGCGGGGTGTATTACATCCGCCTGCGCGTAGCGGTGGAAGGGCAGGCAGCCCTGGTGCAGCAGAGAAAAGTCGTTTTGTTGAAATGAGATACGCTGCTGCGATGAAGGCCGGACAGTAGCCGGAGAAAACGCCACAGGATCGGACAGATGAAAATCGCTCAGTTCAGGGATAACATCATAAAACAGGGAAAAAACGTGAAAAAAAGCAACAGGACAGTGAAGACGCTCCGGGGAACAGGATGCTCCCTGCGCAGAATTTTCCTGACCGCGGTGCTTGCGCTGACCGCGGCAGCTTCATCGCAGGCGCAAAATATCACTGCCGGCGGCACCCAGATGCCCTCTGTTCAGGCAGCTTTGACCACGCAGTATAATCGCATCGACGCGCGTTCTTTCCCGCGTATCGTTTCATACGTCACGGTGAGCGACAGCAATGGCAATACCCTGGGCGGACTGACGGAAAGTAACTTCGAAGTCCGCGAAGACGGCACGCGCGAGCTTCCCATCGAAGTCGTCGAGCTGCGCGATGACTCTATCGGTGTCAGCGTGGTGCTGGTGATCGATCGCAGCACCAGTATGCGCAACCAGCCGATCGAAGATGCCCGCAATGCGGCGATGACTTTTGTCGATCTGATGAACAGCAAGGATCAGGCTGCTGTGGTCAGCTTTGCCTCAGACGTGCGCACCGACCACGGGTTTTCACAGGATAAGGATTCCCTCAAAGCAGCGATCAGTAAAATTCAGGCCAAAGGCGGCACCGCCATTTACGACGCTCTCGTGCACACCGCAAATCTGATCGAACCGGTGCCGGGACGCAAGGCGATCATTCTGCTCACAGATGGTCACGATAAAGACAGCCAGAACACGTATGAAAGCGCGATGAATGTCGTGGTACCGATCAATGTACCGGTGTTTACCATCGGCCTCAAGGTCGGCAGTGAGGAAGAAGTGGTGCTGCAGAACATCGCGCGCGATACCGGGGGACAGTACTATCGCAGTCCGAAATCAAACGATCTCGAAGAAATCTATAAAACAATTTCAGCCCTGCTGCACCATCAGTACCGCATCACCTACACCACGCACAACGACACGCGAGACGGCACACGCCGGCTGGTTCAGATCGATGCCATGGCGCTGAACAGCAGCAGCCGGGATACAGCCAGCTACCGTGCGCCGCTGGATATCACCACCTTTGCCCTGGCGACCCGCGATGTGCCTGTGCCCGGCCGCTCTTTCATGCTCGATGTCGCTATCCCGCGCGATAGCCTCGAAGTTTTTGGCATGAAAAAACTGACGTTTACCATCAGCTATCCGACGGCTCTGATGGATGTCAAACAACCGGCTGCCCAGGCTATTTTTGCCGGCAGGTTGTGGGGGGCGTCCGATTCATACACCCTGGCCGCTGATATCGATGAAACCGCTGGTACTGTAACCCTCACGCTGGAAAAGAAAGACGGGGCAGATACCATCACCGGTACCGGGCTGGTCGCGCATCTGACGTTTTCCCTCGACAGCACGCTCCAGGATGGCCAGGCACTGGCATTCCGCTTTTCCGGTCTGCAGGCGTGGAACGGCGATGGTGTTGCGCTCAAAACCCAGACCCGGGACCTGGTGGTGAATGTGTACGGAGTCTTGACCCTGGCAGCGGCGACGAAACAACAGTGCAGTCCGGGGAAGCCATTCACCCTGCTGGTGGAGTTCCCGAAAGATGCGAAGGCGCTTCCGGGCATGCGTACAGTGAACTTTGTGCTCAGCTACCCCCGGCAATACCTGACGCCAAAGCAGCCCGTGCAAGCGGCTGTGCAAGGCGGAACACTGCTCGGTGGTGCGGATGAATATAATTTGAAAATCGATGACAAAGGGTCTGAGGGAAAACTCGTCATCGATCTGGCGCAAAAATCCACCTATCCGCTGATCGCCGGCCAGGGCGAGCTGCTGCGCGTGCAGTTCGATGTTTCCCCGGATCTGCCGGACAGCACGGTGTTGACCTTTGCGCTCCAGGAGATTTTTGCTCACAACGATGCCGGCTGGCAGTTGCCGGTCCGCCCGCGTAACCTGACACTGGCGAGTTACGGCATGATCGTCTGGCCCGGTGATACGGACGGCAATGGCAGCGTCGAGCTCAGGGATGTCAATATGCTGGGTGTGTACTGGAATATCTCCGGCCCGGGCCGGCCGGATGAGCAGGACCCGGTGGCGTGGAAAGGGCAGTTCAGCGGGCGCTATCCGGCGCCGCAGGCCGCTCACGCCGATGCTGATGGCAGCGGCCGGATTACCGAATTGGACCTCGTGCCTATCGCTGTCAACTGGGGGCGCACCCGGGGCCAGGGAGCGGCCAAAAGCGCCGCAGCCCGGCCAGCCAGCGGCGATGTCCGTCTGGAAATGGCGCCTGTAGAAAACGGAGCACAGCGGCGCGTGCGGATTTTTCTGCAGAGTGAAGCGCCGGAAAATGTTCGCGGCGTAGCGCTGCGCATCAAACTCGGAGACGCCCGGCTCATCTCCAAAAGCCCGCGTCCGGGT
>DRLW01000547.1 GCA_011375275.1 Bacteroidota bacterium | reverse complement strand
TCACAGGTTCTTTTTCCGAGGCTTCTGTCGCACCGCCCCCTCTTTTGGCCACGGGTGCGCGTGCTCCTGCGCCGGGAGAGACCGACCCCGTACCCGCAGAAGTGCCCCCGCCACCGGCAGTGCTGTGACGACGGCCAAACTGGCGCGGATTGGGCAGCCCCTGTTCCTGCTCCGGCTCGCCTGTGCCGTAATAACGCGGGTTCGACCACCACGGTGAGTCATAGTAATACAGCCAGGAAACGCCGCGCCCGCGGTAATAAGAGCCATAGGGCAGGCTGGCATTGTAATAATCATGCGGTTGCTGGTGACAGCGGATGCAGTCGTCCTGATAGCCGACCTTGCCGCTGAGCATCTCGGCATCGCGTATCTGGCGATCTTCATAAACGACTTGAGGGTGCTTCAGCAGGGTATAACATCCGGACAGAAAAAAAACAAGCAGAGGCAGGGCGGCGAGAAGTGGGAACCGTGTTTTTTTCATAGCCTGAAATGTCCATAAACTGAAAAATTCATAACTCTTGCTGGAATTCGGTTGCTCCCCTGCCACCCGAAACAGCGCTTCGGGCAAGGGAAGCAGGATAACTCTGATAACTCTCACCAGTCAATCAGCAGCGGCGGAAAATCAGAAGAACTCGAAATAGGTCAATTTCATGGCCCGCTGTGAGCCTGCAGCATTGGGGAAGTTGACGAGCAGGTCGAGGAAATAAAATTCAAAATACACGGCGTCTTTGATGTTGTAGCGGATGCCGGCATTCAGATACCCTTTGCCATCGCCCACGCTTTCAACACCGCCTGCGTTGTCGTTGAGAGCAAAATCATACTCGCCGAGAATGGAGAGCTCATGGGAAAGACCGATATCAAGACCGGTAAACAGGTTGAGGTCGTCATCGACCTCGCGCGCTTCGAGGGAGTAGTTGACGCCGATGTGCACGCTCAGATGATCGAAAAATTCGTAGTTTTTACTCACCACAGCGTAAAAGCCGTTGGACTTTTTTTGAAATCTTTTATCGCGCTCGATATACGGGCCGAACCCCTGTGAATTGAAGCCAATAGCCACGGCAGGCATGGTATAGGTTTCCGAAACCAGACGAAAGCGCGCTGAGGCGCCGGCAAAAGGATGCCAGTTGATACCCGCCTCGCCGAGAACATTCTCGCCGCCAAAAGTCACCCCGAGCATGAAACGGTCGGTCATGCCGATAGTGGCCCCCGCGACCATGCCGCCATTGGCAAAATTGCGCAGATTGAGGTCAAAACTCGCTCTCGGAATGGTGGATGCATTGGGATAATCGATGACAAAGCGTGGAGGCACGTTGACTCCCTGCGCGTGCAGTGATGCAGACAGGGCAAAAAACAGAACAGCGGCGACTGATCCCGCCTGAAATCTCCTCAATATCGTTGTCATACCGAATCCTTAACCTGAAAAATTCAACTTAACTATAGCTTTATTAAAAGTTAAGCAAAGGCACTTACTGGTTATCCACTTAACTCAGCAGGGTTGCATTTTTTCAACCAGACCGCGTAACAACAGCACATGCCTGCACCTGAACCGTCATTCCTGTTTCCTCGCAGGGGAAGACCGCAATCAACCAGACTCAGGCACGCCCCGAAAAGATGAAATCCCGGCGCACAGCGATACGCTGGCAATCGATCGGGTTAAACAGAGTCCATACGCAGTGAGCACTTCATGTTCTGGCTGCCGCCCCGGAGCTGCATGCAGGCCTCACCGAAGGAAATACGCGGGAAGGCATGTCTGCACGAGGGAAAATTTGCGCTAAATATCTGATAAATTTATACTAAATATGGTCTAATGTCAAGAAAAAAGGTTGCCGGTGATATCCTGTGGCGGGCAGGCTGAGAAAAAAGCGTCACCATTTCTGGGAGAGACAAGGCGAGAGAAACGGTAAAACAGCAGGCCTGGCAGGCCCTGTTTTGTGGCGTGAAGGCGGGAGGACAGATACGGATGCTGAACGGAGCCTGCGCCTTACATCAGGCCCCGAAAGGCTCCGCCGTCAACCTGTATCGTCGTGCCGGTGATATAGCTGGCCCGCGCCGAGCACAAAAATGTGACCATCGCCGCCAACTCTTCCGGCTTGGCCATGCGGCGCATAGGGATGGACTGTTCGATCTCGGCAGCAGCTTCTTGCTTTGAGATGCCGCGGCTTTCGGCCCGCGCCTGCAGAATTTCATCCACACGCTCGGTAGCCGTCCAGCCCGGGCAAACCGCATTGATGGTGATGCCGTCGAGGGCGACCTCATCGGCAAGGGATTTGGCCATGCCGACAACGCCGGGACGCAGGGCGTTGGAGAGCAATAATCCGGGGATCGGCTGTTTGACTGAAATGCTGGTGATCGCTACGATTCGCCCCCACTTTTTTTCTCTCATATGCGGCAATGCAGCCCGAATCAGACGTATCGCGCTCATCATCGTGCGCTCGAAACCGAGGGCCCAGCTCTCATCGTCGATATCCTCAAAAAAACCGGCAGGAGGCCCGCCGGCATTGGTGACCAGAATATC